>JAGBDU010000012.1 GCA_017937285.1 Clostridia bacterium | reverse complement strand
GGTAAAGAAAGCAAATATTTCTGTTCTTCTTTTAATCTATCTATTGGTTTTTCAATTAAGTTTATGTCTTCATTATTTATTTCGTCCATTAAGTTATTTACGATTTTGTCCAATTCTTCAATGGTTTCAAATTCTTCATTATATACTTTTAGTCTATCCATTAATTTTGCAACACATTCTATTTTTCCTTTTGTTTGTGGTCTATATGGTCTACATGTATGTACTGAAAATCCAACATCTTTTGCAAATTGTGAAAATTTTGAATTTATTACTACACTCCTATATGTTGATGCTGTTCTATTTACTACTGTTGCCATATTATCAAATAATACTTCATGCGGTACTCCTCCAAATGCATTACATGCATGTAAAATACATTCAAATAAAGTGTTTTGGGTTTTATCTAATGTTAATTCAATATATTTATATCTTGAATATCCTAATATCATTAAAAAAATATTAATTGTAAATGTCTCACCATTTTTGTTAATTATTTTAAAATCTTCTTTCCAATCTACTTGTGCTTGTAGTCCTGGAGATGTTTCAAATCTAATTGTTGCTTTCTTTTGTTCTTCATTCTTATATTCTTTAATGAATTTTATTACTGTTCCATATGATCCTGTATATCCACGTTCTTTAAGAAAGTTATATATTCCTCTGCCATTTGCTCCATAATTATCTACTTTATCTATAATTATGCCTTTAAAATTATCTAATTTTGATGTATATATTCTTGCGCTTGTTTTCTGTTGATTGATATCCATATATTTTTTTACGGTATTGAATGAACATCCAAACCTTCTGGCTATTTCACTTTTATTTACCAATTTTTTCACCTCCTCCATTTGAATTATTGCATTTAATATATCTTTTCTCATATCTAACATCTCCTTTCATTTTCTATTTCTTTAAGAAAAGATATATTAATTATACCAATTTTTGACATAGAAAAAATTGATGAAATTTCATCAATTTTATTTTGAATTATTTCATCAATTTTATTTTACACTTTTCATATGTTTATGTTCTAAAAATCTACGCATTAAGAGGTGTGTAGATTTGAGAATTGTCTTGATTGATTTCAATATAATTGCATATTTCAAAGTGAGTAGAAAAGATTTTATAGACTTTTCTGCTCATTTTGTGTTTTTAGCTCCTAAATGTAGAGGACCTCCTATTACTTGAATTAACTGAAATTTGAGTGAATAGGAGGTTTTTCTTATGTCTAATGAAGAATTAGAAGATGATGTTGTACTTGCAAAATTTATAAATTATATGCAAAAAGCACTTTATCACATGAGATTAAATTATTTTAGAGATTATGAGAGAATGAGAGATTATGAGGTTGAACTAGAAGAAATTGAATGTCCAAATTCAAAAGATGTTATAAATGAAGATATATCAATTATAGGAGTTTTAAATGATACTGAAATTAAATTATTAAACCTATTATATACACAGGGATTAAGTTATAAGGAAATATCTGAAATAACAAATGAAAATATAGAAACTTTAAAGAAAAGGCGAACTAGAGCCTTAAAGAAATTAAAAAAGGTTATGGAGGAATGAGAAAATGCAATATAATACAGAGTTTTATAAATTATTAAGACAAGCTGTATATGATGATACAGCATTAGTAAGAGTATTAGACAAAATAATGAAACTTATAAATAGTAATTCTAAAGATGATGATGGGGAAATTAACGAGGATTTAAAGAGCGAATTGATTACATATTCTATTGAATTGATACGAAATAAAAAAATTTATAAAAAATTTGAAATTTGATGTCCACTTTTTCGATTTTTTTGTGCTGTTCATAGTAGAAGGGTTAAAAACTTCTACTATGGTATGCACATTGAAAATTGAATAGATTTTATTAGAACGACAAGAACTACATTCTAGGTGGGTTAGCAACTATTTAGATATCTAATAAGAATGTTATCTTATTATGAAGTAGTTTGGATACTTTTGTATAGTCATAGAACGAGCGTAAAGTTATAGGAATAGACCATAATGTTTCTATAATGGTGCGTCCCACGCAATGAGTACAAACCAGAGTTCTGGGTGGTAGATAACCAATGTTGCTAGAAACAATAGCAATCTAATAAATGAATGGAACAATTAAAGTTAAAATAATTTAACTATTAAAATGGAGGCTAAAATGTTAGATATTATTTCAATGATTATAATATTATTCTTTTTAATGGGACTACCTATGATTTTAATAATTATAGGTGGCAGTAAAAGTAAGTCAGAACAAGAAAGAACTTATGAATTAGAAGAAGAAGCACAATACTGGAGAGATTATGAAAAAGAACAAATAAGAAAGAAAAAAATTAGAAAAATAAAAATTAGGAGGTTTTTCAAATGGGTAAAGAACTTTATACATGGGAACAAGTAAGAGCTTATGGAGAAATTGCATTACATAATTTAACAAAATCAGCAAATGAAATAAATATGAGAAATTTTAAAAAGTGCATAGATCCACTACAAACTTTATATGCAAAAGATGGAGTGGAAGGAATGGCAGAATATTTAATGAATAAATATGAAAAATAAATAATAAAGAAAGATGTTAGTTTTTTACTAGCATCTTTTTTGAAAGGAAAAGTTATGGAGGAAATTAATCAATTAGAATACAAACTAAAGAAAAGCAAAGAAAATTTACAAGCAGATATTGCAAATAGAAGAATTGATAAAATTGATAATATTAGTATAGATTCTAATACTTCATTAGAATCGAGAATACTTAATTTCTTTCAAAAGATTAAAAATCCTTATGCAATTAGAGTTGGAAATATAGTAGTGGAAATGGAGTTTTCAGATAATTCTAATATATCTCCAATGGAGTGCATAGACGCTACTTTAATAAATGAATACAAAATGAGAGAAATGTCAAATGTGTAAATTTTAGAATTGAGGAATTTTAGTAAAATAGGATAAAATCAAAGGTTATGCTACTATTTGGGTGTAGGAGGTTTTAGAAAATGAAAAGAGGTAGAAAAAGTAAATATGATATTGAAATAAATAAATCAAAAGTATGGAATGTTGCCGTATATATTAGATTATCAGTTCAAGATGGAGATAAGGCAGAAAGTAATAGTGTAATCAATCAGAAAGAACTTTTAAATATGTATTTGGAACAAAATAAAGAACTTAAGGTTAAAGAATATTATATTGATGACGGATTTTCTGGAACAACTTTTGATAGACCTGCTTTCAAGAAAATGATGAAAGATATAAAAAAAGAAATAGTAAATACAGTTATAGTAAAAGATTTATCTCGTTTTGGAAGAAACTAT
>JAGBDU010000051.1 GCA_017937285.1 Clostridia bacterium | reverse complement strand
GTGTAAATATAAAATTAAACTTATTTTAATTAATAAGAAATCATCTGTTCTATTAAAATACAGAAAAAGCAATAACTTACTATCATAGAGTAGTCTTGAGCAGTTGATATATATAATTTCGAAATCATTAATGTGTGACTGGAATAATTTTAGAAATTCTTAGCGAGATTTAGGGGGGATGTTCGTGGCTTTTCGACTTTGGAGAAAAGAGCACAGAAAGGGGCACCCAAAACCAAAGCTTAGAATTTCTTAAATTATGTAGGGAGCCATTAATGATTTCGAAATTATATATATCAACTGCTCAAGACGGCATATTTTAAAGCACATTTTCAAACATTAACACCAGCTACACAAACTCTAATTTTTGTGTTAAAAATCTTCGTCCCCGATTCTCCGTCCCCAAATCTCCGTCCCCAATTTGCATAAAAATTACAAAACCGTAAACAATAAAAAAGGGGATATAACATGATTTTACAAATAATTTTTATGATAATTGGGTTTATATTACTAGTAAAAGGAGCCGACTTTTTAGTAGAAGGTGGGAGTAATATTGCAAAAAAATTTCACATTCCAGAGCTAATTATAGGACTCACAATAGTATCTATAGGAACATCAATGCCAGAGCTAATGGTAAGTTTAACATCATCATTAAATGGACATTCAGATTTATCAATAGGAAATTCAATAGGAAGTAATATATCAAACTTATTACTAATATTAGGAGTATGTGCAATTATTAAAAACTTGAAATTTAAAAAAGAAACTAAATATTTTGAAAGTCCATTTGCTCTAATAGTCACAATATTATTATTTATATTGGCAAATAATCATATAAATGGACAAAGCAATATTATAAATAGAACTGAAGGTGTAATATTGTTAGTAGTGTGTTTAGCATTCATAATCTATAATATAATAATGTCAAAAAAAGGTGAAGAGTTTGATGGAATAAATAAAGATTTAGTCATAGTTGATATAAACATAAATTCCAAAAGATATATGATTAAGTCAATTTCTTTTATAATATTAGGTATAGTATTGTTAAAATTTGGAGGAGATTTTGTAGTAGATAGTGCAACAAATCTTGCAAAAATATTAGGAATGTCAGAAAAAATGGTGAGCTTAACAATAGTATCTATAGCAACAAGTTTACCAGAACTTGTTACATCAATAGTAGCCACTAAAAAAGGAGAGATAGATATAGCAATAGGAAATATAATAGGTTCATGTATTTTTAATATATTATTAATAATTGGCGTTTCTGCATGTATTTCTCCAATTACGTATTCAGTAAGTTATAATAAAGATTTTATAATTCTAATATTAGCTACATTATTATTATGTATATTTCCATTTATAGGAAAAAAAGACGAGATGACAAGATTAAATGGTATAATATTTTTGGCAACATATATTATATATATGATAAATTTATGTTTAACGGCGATATAATTATTTTTAAATTTACACCCTTGAAAAAAAATTAAATATATGATATAACCTTCACAGAAGAAAGAGAAGGAAAAATATCTATTATGAAAAATATTAAAGATTATAATTTAGATGAACTGCAAGAAGAGCTAATCAATTTGGGCGAAAAAAAATTCAGAGCAGAGCAAATATTTAAATGGTTGTATGTAGAAAAAGTAAAAACTTTTGATGAAATGACAAATTTATCATTAGAGCTAAGAGAAAAGTTAAAAGAAAATTATAATATGTGCAACTATAATATAATAAAAAAGCAAGAATCATCAGACGGAACAAAAAAATATTTATTTGATGTATTAGATGGTAATGCAATAGAAACCGTATTAATGCAATATCACCATGGAAAAACAGTATGTGTATCATCACAAATAGGATGTAAAATGGGATGCAAGTTCTGTGCATCAACAGGTATTAAATTTATAAGAAGTTTAACAGCAGGTGAAATTGTAGAGCAAATTTTGGCAGTAGAACAAGATATTAATGATAAAATATCAAACATAGTATTCATGGGAATAGGAGAGCCATTAGATAATTACGATAATGTAATAAAGGCTATAAAAATACTAAATAATCAAAAAGGATTAAACATAGGAACAAGACACATAAGTGTATCAACAAGTGGGATAGTGCCAAGAATATATGATTTAGCAAATGAAAATATTCAGTGCACATTATCGATATCATTACATGCAACAACAGATGAAAAAAGAAGTAGCATGATGCCAATAAATAACAGATATAACATAGAAGAGCTAATGAAAGCATGTAAAGATTATATTAAAATAACGAATAAAAGAATTTCGTTTGAATATGCTCTAGCAAAAGATAATAATGATAATTTAGATGATGCTAAAAGATTAGTAAAATTACTAAAAGGTATGCTATGTCATGTAAATTTAATTCCAATAAATAAAATCGAAAATGGAAAATTTTCAAAAAGTACAAATGAAAACATATTAAAATTTAGAGATTTCTTAAATGAAAATGGTATTGTAGCAACAATAAGAAGAGAGCTAGGCTCTGACATTGATGCAGCATGTGGCCAATTAAGAAGAAAAAATTTAAATGAATAATATTTTAGCAAATTAAAACTGGTTACAAAAAAGCAAGAACAAATTATGCAATAAAAATCATTAAATAAATGTCTATAAATAGGAGGTTTTATGAAAGCATTTGCTAGTACAGATATAGGTAGAGTTAGAGATATGAATCAAGATAGCTATTATATATCTAATGAAAATGATGAAATTAAATTATACATAGTAGCAGATGGAATGGGAGGATATAAAGGTGGAGAAATTGCTAGTAAACTAGCTGTAGAATCAACAAAAAATTATATATGTAATAATTTTGAAGAAGTAAAAAAAGAAAAAGAGCTAATTTTAGAGCTAATTAAAAATGCGATTGAATATGCTAATATGGTAGTATACGAAAAATCAAAAGAAGATGAAGAGCTAAATGGAATGGGAACAACTATTGATGTATGTTTAATATATTTAAATAAAGTATACATTGGACATATAGGAGATAGCAGAGTGTATAGATTAAGAAAAGAATTTTTCAGAAAATTAACAACTGATCATAGTTATGTAGAACAATTAGTAAAAGAAGGTAATATAACAAAAGAAGAGGCTTATAATCATCCTAAAAAAAACATGTTAACAAAAGCTTTAGGCTGTACACCTTTTGTAGAACCAGATGTAATGGTTAAAGGATTTCTAAAAGATGATATATTACTAATGTGCTCAGATGGATTAACAAATATGTTAAAAGATAACAAAATATATGAAATAATAAAAGAAAATCCGAAAGAAGCAAGTAATAATTTAGTAAAAAAAGCAAATGAGCTGGGTGGATATGATAATATTACAGCTGTAATCATATTATAAGGAGAGAGTGTAAAATATGAATTTAGAAGGTAGTGTTATAGGAAATAGATATAAAATATTAGAAAAAATTGGAAATGGTGGAATGGCAACAGTTTATAAATCGTTAGATCAAATTTTAAATAGATATGTTGCTGTAAAAGTACTAAGAGAAGAGTTTACAACAGATGAAGAATTTATAAAAAGATTTAATGCAGAAGCACAATCAGCAGCAAGACTTACTCATCCTAATATAGTTTCTGTATATGATGTAGGTCAAGAATATAATGTGTATTATATTGTTATGGAATTGATTCAAGGAAAAACATTAAAACAAATAATAGATGAAGATGGTTTTTTATCATGGAAATGGTCTATAAACATAGCAATACAAATAGCATCTGCATTAGAAATGGCTCATAAAAATAACATAATTCATAGAGATATAAAGCCACATAATATAATGATCACTGAAGATGGTGTTGCAAAAGTCACAGATTTTGGAATTGCAAAAGCAGTTTCTAATTCAACAATTACAGCTTTTGGAACAACATTAGGGTCTGTGCATTATTTTTCACCAGAGCATGCAAGGGGAGGTTATACAGATTCAAAATCAGACTTATATTCATTAGGTGTTGTAATGTATGAAATGGTAACAGGAAAAGTTCCATTTGATGCAGATACACCAGTTTCTGTTGCCTTAAAACATATGCAGGAAAATCCAATAGAACCTATAAAAACAAATAAAAATATACCATTTGCAGTAAATCAAATAATAATGAAAGCATTAAAGAAAGATCCAAATGAAAGATATCAAAATGCAACTGAAATGATAAAAGATTTAAACCTAGCTTTAAAAAGACCAGAAGGTGGATTTATAGAAGAAAGAAATTATGAAGATAGTTTTACAAGAAAGATGCCTACAATTAATATTCCAGAAAGTAATTCAAATGCAGCAAAAGTGGAGGAAACAGAAAAGAAAAAAGGAAAAATTGGTACTTTTTTTGCAGAACACCCAAAAACAAAAATTGCATTAATTGTATTATTATTTATATTAATATTTGTTGCAACTTTAGTTATTACATTAACTATTATTAATTCATCAACACCAGAAGATGTTCAAATTCCAAATGTTGTAGGGGTAAGCAAAGAAGAGGCACAACAAAAGGTAGAAGCATCAAAATTAAAATTTAATATATCTAGAGAAGAATATAATGCAGAAATCGAAGCTGGACATATCATTTCTCAAGATCCAGCATATATAAATAATTACTCTGTAAAAGAAGGTAGCACAGTAAATGTGGTAGTAAGCAAAGGAAAAGAGCTAGTAAAAATGCCAAAAGTGATGGGGATGGAATATACAAAAGCAGAATCTACATTAAGAGAATTGGGAATAGAAATAGAAAAAATAGAAGAAACTAGCCAAAAAGTTGAAGCAGGTTATGTAATAAGCCAAGAAACAAGTGAAGGTACAGAAATAGAAACAGGAACAAAAGTAAAATTACATGTTAGTACTGGAACAGGAATAAAAAAAGTTACAGTAACTTCTGTACTAGGTAAAAGTAAAGATGAAGCTAAAAATATATTAACAGAATTAGGATTAGAAGTAAATTTTGTAGAAGAAGAAGATACTTCAAAAAGTGATGGGGTAATACTAAAACAAAGTATAGATGCAGGAACATCTGTAGATGAAGGATCTGCAATAACAATAACTGTAAATAAAATTGAAAAAAATAAACAAGGAACTGTTAATATAAATGTAAAATCATTAGCTAATACGTATATATCAGAAGAAGATCCAGAAAATCCTGATGAAACATCTAAAAATGTTACTATAAAAGTTTTAGTTTCTGGAGATACAATTTATGATAAAAAAGTTTCTAAAGATACTGAAAATTTAAATCTAACTGTGGAAGGAAAAGGAAATATTTCAATAAAAGTGTATATTAATGGAATATTGGCAAATGGAAAAACATATACAATGGATTTAAATAGTGAAAATACAGTGTTGACGGTACAGTAGATTTCGGGGACGGAGAATTGGGGACGGAGAATTTCGGGGACGGAGATTGCGGTAAACCCGCAATCTCCGTCCCCAAATTTCTCCGTCCCCAAATTTCTCCGTCCCCAAATTTCTCCGTCCCCAAATTTCTCCGTCCCCGCAATCTCCGTCCCCAAATTTCTCCGTCCCCAAATTTCTCCGTCC
>JAGBDU010000011.1 GCA_017937285.1 Clostridia bacterium | reverse complement strand
TTTCGGGGACGGAGATT
Organism: Clostridia bacterium; assembly: GCA_017937285.1. Lineage (GTDB taxonomy): Bacteria > Bacillota > Clostridia > TANB77 > CAG-508 > CAG-492. The sequence goes on along the minus strand of JAGBDU010000011.1, from coordinate 60,419 downwards.
TTCGGGGACGGAGATTTTCGGGGACGGAGATTTTCGGGGACGGAGATTTTTGGGGACGGAGATTTTTGGGGACGGAGATTTTCGATACCGAAAATCTCCGTCCCCTTTTCCCATGCAAAAGGCAGGAGAATAAAACTCCTGCCAGTTTAATCTGTACTCTGTCCTCTTTTTTTAGATTTTTGTTTCTGTAATCAATAAGTGATTATTCTGCAATGTCAAACGAATATGTATCAAGTGCTACCTTACCATCTGCAGTAACCCCTATATTGATTCTTTCCTGTTCATAAACATATGATCCGAGAATTTCAACTACTGGCTCGATTCTTTCAATAGAAAATTCTCTGCAAGTGAAACCGTTGTTGAATTTAAATCTTACAGATGTTGTTTCTTCATTTGAAAGGTCTACAACAAAACTTTCAAACTTTCCAGAAGATTTAAGCAAACATTTTGCAAAGGATGGTGTTGTATCATCCAAATCCCAAAATTCATATTCATTGAATTTATGTGGGAGATCGAATGAAATATTTTCATCGATTGCAAATTTGTCTTTTGCTATCCCCAAAACATTCTGCACTCCATCCTTTTCGAGAATACCGAAGTTTACTTCATTACTTGAAAATCTTGAACAACGCCATTCTGTTATTTTGCCATCATTAAGATAACGATAACGCACACTGCCGTAACTCTCAAATTCATATCCTACACAGTAACTGAAAACTATTGTCTGCATTGTGAAGATTGTATCATCATTAACCTCAAGGTCATCGATGTCAAATTCTTCAAACTCCATATTTACAGGTTCTCCCAACATGAGCTTAACTACATTCTCATAATCTGAGTAGGATAATCTACCCTCCTCAACGAGTTTGTATGCAAGAACCGCATCGCAAATGCTAAAGCAACCGTTCTCATCAAGATCATAATATGATTCCAGTTCCTTCGGTTCAATAGCCTTAACAGTTACAGGTGTTCCGAATGATAAAATAGTGATAGCTCCGAACAGTACTGTAAGAAGTACTGTAATTGCCATCATCATCATAGAAGTTTTTGCCTTAAATGTTTTCATAATTTTCCTCCTATGACAGATCCAGATTAATTTGCAACAGCATATATATGCTATTAACCTATATTATACGTTATTATTAAAAGTATGTCAAATTATGTTAATTTCAAAATTATTATTACATATCTTCTATAAGCACAAATGTTAACATAAGTTATAGCTAATCTCGATAACATCGATATATATTTTTTTGTTGTAACCACCTACCCCCTATTTCTTATTTTCGGCACAAAAAATTGGTATATTTCTATACCAATTTTTAAATTATATATATTAATCTTTTATTGTAATTTTATTAATAAATCCTTCTTCATCATATCCAAGTAATACATTATATTCAGAATAAGGCTCTAACATCTGTGCTATTTCCATAATTTTTTCTACATCTTGCGTAGATATATCTTTATACTCTACTGTAATTTTTTTGTCCTTATTAGTTTGATTATTATTAACAACATTATTTAAGTCTGATTTAATAAACACGGTAGCTTTTCTTCCACTTGAATATTTAAAATTATGCGAATGAATTTTGCTTTCTAATTCTTTAGCGGCTTTTTCTGCCTCTTCCTGTTGTTGTTTAATAAGATTTTCTGCCTCTTGTTGTTGTTGTTTAATAAGATTTTCTGCCTCTTGTTGTTGTTTTGCTTGTATATCTTCTTTACTTTTAATAAATGAGTTATCAAAAACCGTAAATTGTAATATCGCAAAAACTACAAAAAAAATAAAAAATATTATAGGAATTATCATAACGATTTTGGACACCTTTGAATTTGTATTTCCAAATACATACTCAGTTTGTGCTTTTAATCTTCCTTTTTCAAATTCGTATCCAGAATTTTCATTATTATCTTCATCTATTTTATATGATGCACCACAATAAGGACAATTTACTATATCTTCTCCTTCTTTTAACTTTAAATCTGCTCCACAATTTTTACATTTTAGTTCTACTAATTTCATATATATCCTCCTCTTATTATTTTTTTCATATGTATAATCAAATTTTTCTGTATATTATTATATCATTAATAAATTAAAAGTAAATATTTTTTCTTGATTTTTAAATTTTGGAGAACGGAGAATTCTCCGTCCCCGATTCTCCGGCCCTTTTTCGCTTAATCTAACGTTGTACTTGTTCTGCCTGTTCCTATTACATTTTCTTGTAAAGATCTCCATGTGTTACATCCAATTATTCCGTCTGGCGATGGGAAAATGGGACGGTTCTCTTTTCCCATTTTAGAATAACTATTACTTTCATTATAGATGTTAATATCAATAAGAAATAGTTCCAGTTCAGATTAATAAAATAATTCGTTCCCAAGGAATTATTTTATTAATCAAATAAATTTTATATATTATTCATTTATAAATTTTTTTACCTCATCATACCAATACTTCTTCCTAGCATAACTACAATGTTTCTCTTTTTTCAATATCCAAATTTTGGAATTCTTTATATTATTTGAAAGATATTCTGCCTCTGAAACAGGAATAATATCACGCATTTCTCCATTTACCACTAATGTTTTAGCTTTTATAGAATTTAATTCTTCTGCTTTTATTTCTCTAGCTTCATCAATTAATTTCCAAAATTTATCCGCATTTTTTTTACCTGGATACCAAATTAATTTATCAAAAAATCCGCTTGATTTAATGTTTATTTTTCTTGCAGATCCACTACATAATATTAATTTAGATACAACATCTGGATACTTTAGTGCTAAATGCATTGCAACTGATGCTCCTCCACTTAATCCTACTATTACCGGTTTATCTAACTTTAACGTCTGAATCATTTCATAAATATCTTTAGCTGATTCCTCATATGTCATCTCACAAACTCTTGTACTTTTTCCACACCCTCTCCTATCTACACAATATACTTTAAAATCTTGACTAAATAACTTTGCAATTGGTTTCATAAAAAGTTTTGTATGAACTGTATTTGGATTTAAAAGAATAACAGCTTTTCCTGTTCCAATAATATCATAATTTAATTCAATTCCATTTACTTTAATTTTCAATACATTCATCTCCTCTGTAATAAAAGATTAAAATCTCCTTTTTCAAATACTTAAACTTTTGATTATATATTACTTGTAAAATATTATATCATAAAAAATTTTAACTGCTTATTTTCTTAAAATCTTTTTCTAAAATAGAACAAAAAATAAAGTCGTCCTAAAATTTTATAAAATTAAATATTCAACAATAAATTTATAAAATCAATGTTACTGATACACACCTATAAGACTGTCCCGAATTCCCCAAAATGGGAAAAGAGAACCGTCCCCTTTTCCCTTTTCTTCTTTTTTCTTTTCCCATAGTTTAGTCTAACGTTGTACTGGTTCTTCCAGTTCCCAAAACATTTTCTTGTAATGATCTCCATGTATTACATCCAATTATTCCATCTGCAAGTAGTCCTCTACTTCTTTGATATCGAACTACTTCATTTTTTGTATTTATTCCAAAAATTCCATCAAGTCCACCTGTTTGAAATCCTAGTGTATTTAAATCGTCTTGTGCAATTAATACATATACACTTAAACTTCCTTGACTTAATACCGGAAATCCACCTGTATAACATGCTGGTGGTGATTGCCTTCTGTCAAAATGTACCCATGTTGGCGATATACTAACTGGTTCAACATAATTCCATAAACCGTGAATTCAGAGCACTACTTCTTAAAACTGCTCTTTGCGCATTAGTCCATTTTTGTCCTACATCAAAAGCTGTTCCTGCATAATGTTGACTTTGACTTCCATGACCACCTTCCCATGGTCTTCTAAATGCATATCCTACTGGTATTGTCGCTCCATATAAATATCTTTGAGAATTCCATGATAACATTGTATTTTTTGTTGTCCATAACGTTGGGCTATTACTTGCACCTCTAAATTCTCTTACTAGCAATGTTCTATTTGTATTATATGGCATTGCTTCACTTTCTCCTCTATAATATGTTTCCATTCTATCTGTGCTGTTATTGTATACAATTATTTTTGCCATTATTTTTTCCTCCCATAAATATATTTATAATATTTTATGAAAACTTTATAAAATAGTTCTTGAAAAAAATAAACTAAACTGTTAATTTTACTCATTTTCATGAGAACCTGCCAATTTATAACTTATGCAAAAAAATAAACTAGACTGTCTATTTTACTAACAATTTAGTTTATTTTTATATTCTTTATTTTTTCATTGCTATTTCACATATCATATCTGCTGCTTTTTCTACTCCGAAAGCATCACTATTTATGCATAAATCATAATTGTCGTTATCTCCCCATACTTTACCTGTATAGTGTTTGTAGTGATTGCTTCTTAATTTATCTATATTTTTTATTTCTTTTTCAGCATCTTTTTTGCTAAATCCATATTGTTCTACTGCTCTATTTATTTTGTTTTCCATTGTGCTATATACAAATATATTTATTACATCTTTGTTGTCTTTCAATATAAAATCTGAACATCTTCCTATTATTACACAAGATTCGTTTTGGGCTAAATCTTTTATTAATTCTGATTCTTGAACAAATAATTCATCTGCATTTGTCAAGTTATAGTAACATCCGTTATTTAGCGCATCTAAAGCTCCTCTTTTTTGTTCATTGTTTTCAATATACTCTGTAGATAAACCTGTTTTTTCTGATAATTTTTCTACTAAATCCCTGTCATAGAATTTTATTCCTAATTTATCTGCAACTAGTCTTCCTATATATCTTCCTCCAGAGCCATATTCTCTTGATATTGTTATTACCGTATGTTTTGCTAGTTTATTATCTGTGCTTGTATCATCTGGTAATGTGTTGCTTACTAGTGCTTTTTTTTCTGATAAACGAACTTCTTTTATAAGTAAGATTACAGCTATTATAAATGCTAATCCATCTGCTACTGGTCCAGCTGATAGTACCCCTGTTAATCCATAAAAGTATCCCAAAATAACCATACTTGGTATTAAAAATGCTATTTGTCTTGATATTGATAATACTGCACTTTTAATACTTTTTCCAATTGCTTGAAAGAATATTCCTGAAGGTATTTGAATTCCATTAAATATACATAACATTAAGTATATTCTAAAAGATAAACATGCAAATTCTATGTATTGTTCATCCCCATTTCCAAATAATGAAATTAATTTATCTGGTATTAATTGGAATAATGCAAAAGCTACTATACTTACTATTAAACTTATTCCTAATACTGTTTTTAATGCTTTTTTAACTCTATCATATTTACCAGCACCATAATTATAACCAACTATTGGTTGTGCACCTGCTGCTATACCAATTATTATACTATTTAAAATTTGATTTATCTTCATTACAATTCCTAAAACAGTAATTGGAATTTCGGCACCATATTTTGATTGAGCTCCATATTTTACTAATAAATTGTTTTCAAATGCTATAACTATAACAATGCTCATTTGAGTGATAAAACTACTAATACCTAACATTGATACACTTTTGCATATTGCTCTTTCAATTTTTAATGACTTTTTTGACAATTTAACATTATTCATCTTTCTTAGATGTACTATATTTAAAACTGCAGTAGCAATTTGGCTTATACTTGTTGCAATAGCTGCTCCTTTTACTCCCATTTGTAATACAAATAAAAAAACATAATCTAATATTACATTTAATATTGCACCTGCAATCATTGTTCCCATGGCAAATTTTGGATTTCCATCTGCTCTTATTATTGAATTTAATGTTGTTCCTATCATCATAAATGGTAATCCTATTACTATTATGAGTCCATAGTCTAAGGCGTATGGTCTTAATATATCTGTACAGCCAAATAGATTTAAAATTTGTGGTAAAAATATTATGCTTACTACACATATTATTATTGCAATTATTGTAGATAATATTATTCCATTAATTACACCTTTGCTTGCTTCTTCTTGTTTTTTTTGTCCTAATTTTAAATTTAAAAATGCAGAACTTCCATCTCCGAACATCAATGCAAATGCTAAACATATCATTACTAAAGGAAATACTACATTAGTTGCTCCATTTCCTAATGTTCCAACTTTCCAGCCTATGAAAATTTGATCTACTATGTTGTATAGTGAGTTTACTAGCAAAGATATTATGCATGGGATAGAAAATTTTCTTATTAGTTTTCCTATTTTTTCTGTTCCTAGAATGTTTTCTTCTTGATTCATTTTTTCATCTTCCTTTCTTAATTGTTAATTTTTCGTGCAAAATAAAAAAGCAATGGTTAGTTGCTTTAACATAGCTTATCTATTATAACATATTTTTTTGTAATAGTGTAATATTAAATAGTAACTTTTTTTATAATATAATCCCTTTTCCACTACTCTAAAAAATGGCCGTGAATTGTAACCAAATTTTTAAATTAACGTGAATTATTTATATAATTTTGATTGATTTTTATTTAATGTTATGATATTATTTTTATGTTATAGAATTCTTCTATAATAAATACATTGGGGTATCGCCAAGCGGTAAGGCATCGGACTCTGACTCCGACATTCCTGTGTTCGAATCACAGTACCCCAGCCAGATATTTACTTCTCTTTGTTTTTATTTGTTTTATTTTTGCAACATTACTTTTGTAATGTTGCAATTTTCTTTTTATATTAAAATAGAGCACATAATTTGTTATGTACTCCATTTATATATTTTTTATTATTTATTGAACTTATTTTCTATTTCATAGCTTCTTCTACTGCAACAGCTATAGCTACTGTACATCCAACCATTGGATTATTTCCCATACCTATTAATCCCATCATTTCAACATGAGCTGGTACTGATGAACTTCCTGCAAATTGTGCATCTGAGTGCATTCTTCCCATTGTATCTGTCATACCATATGAAGCTGGTCCAGCTGCCATGTTATCTGGGTGTAATGTTCTTCCTGTTCCTCCACCTGATGCAACTGAGAAGTATTTCTTTCCTTCTGCTAATCTTTCTTTTTTGTATGTTCCTGCTACTGGATGTTGGAATCTTGTTGGATTTGTTGAATTTCCTGTTATAGAAACATCAACATCTTCCATCCACATTATTGCTACACCTTCTCTAACATCGTTTGCACCATAACATCTAACTTTTGATCTTTCTCCATTTGAATATGGAATTTCTTCTACTACATTTACTTTTCCTGTGAAAAAATCAAATTCTGTTTTTACATATGTAAATCCATTGATTCTTGAAATTATTTGTGCTGCATCTTTTCCAAGTCCATTTAATATAACTCTTAAAGGCTCTTTTCTAACTTTGTTAGCTGATTTTGCTATACCAATTGCACCCTCTGCTGCTGCAAAAGATTCATGTCCTGCTAAAAATGCAAAACATTTTGTATCTTCTGATAATAACATAGATGCTAAATTTCCATGTCCTAATCCTACTTTTCTGTCATCTGCAACTGAGCCTGGAATACAAAATGCTTGTAATCCTTCACCTATTGCTGTTGCTGCATCTGATGCTTTTGTGCATCCTTTTTTTACAGCTATAGCCGCACCTAAAGTATATGCCCAAGCTGCATTTTCAAAACATATTGTTTGAACTCCTTTTGTTATTTCATATGGATTAAATCCTTTATCTGTACAAATTTTTAATGCATCTTCAAAATCTTTAATTCCATATTTTTCCATTACAGGTTTAATTTGATCTATTCTTCTTTCATAATTTTCAAATGTTACTGCCATTTAAATTTCCTCCTATTATTCATTTTCTATTTTACAAACATATTTTTAGCTAAACTTTATTCCTTCCTTGGATCTATTTTCTTAACAGCTTCGTCAAATCTTCCATATGTACCTGAAGCTTTTTCAATAGCTGTCATTGGTTCCATTCCAGCTTTTATGTTATCCATCATTTTACCCATATGAACATATTTGTATCCGATGATTTGGTTATCTTTATCTAAACCAAGCTCTACTATATAACCTTCTGTTAATTGTAAATATCTTGGTCCTTTTAATTTGCTTGAATAAATAGTTCCTACTTGGCTTACATGTCCTTTTCCTAAATCTTCAAGACCTGCACCTACTGCTAATCCTCCTTCTGAGAAAGCAGATTGTGTTCTACCATATACTATTTGTAAGAATAATTCTCTCATAGCAGTATTTATAGCATCACAAACTAAATCTGTATTTAATGCTTCTAATATTGTTTTTCCAACTAATATTTCACCAGCCATAGCTGCAGAATGTGTCATTCCTGAACATCCTATTGTTTCTACTAATGCTTCTTGGATTATTCCTTCTTTTACATTTAAAGTTAATTTACATGCTCCTTGTTGAGGTGCACACCATCCAATACCATGTGTAAATCCTGATACATCTTTTATATCTTTTGCTTTTACCCATTTTCCTTCTTCTGGAATTGGAGCTGGTCCATGATCAACTCCCTTTGCAACTGGGCACATATTTTCTAATTCGCTTGTATAAATCATCTTTTTTTACTCCTTTCAGATTTTGTATTTATTTTTATATTTTTTATTATTTAACTATTATACTTTCACCTGTCATCTCTTCAGGTTTTTCATATCCCATGATATCCAACATTGTAGGTGCTAAATCAGCTAATTTCCCTGGTTTTAATTTAGCTGTTTCCATTCCTACAAGTATAAGTGGTACAGGATTTGTTGTATGAGATGTTTGTGGCTCTCCTGTTGTATAGTCAACCATTTGCTCTGAATTTCCATGATCTGCTGTAATTAATAAAACTCCTTCATTAGCTCTTATTGCTTCTACAACTTTTCCAACATCTTTGTCTATTTCTTCAATTGCTTTGATTGCAGCATCTAAATTTCCTGTATGTCCTACCATATCTGGATTTGCATAATTTAATATTATAACATCATATTTTTTAGAATTTATTGCTTCTAAAACTTTTGTTGTAACTTCTGGTGCACTCATTTCTGGTTGCATATCATATGTTTCAACTTTTGGTGATGGAACTAATATTCTATCTTCGCCTTTATATTGTTTTTCATTTCCACCATTAAAGAAAAATGTAACATGTGCATATTTTTCTGTTTCAGCAATTCTTAATTGCGTTAATCCTTTATTGCTTATATATTCTCCAAAAGTATTAACTAGTGTTGTTGGTTTAAATGCTATTTTTACATTTGGCATTGTTTCATCATATTGAGTCATGCATACGAAAAATAGATTTAAATCTTTTTTAGTTTCAAACTCAGAAAAATCTTTATCTACTAAAACTCTTGTAATTTCTCTTGCTCTATCTGGTCTAAAGTTAAAAAATATTACAGAATCATTTTTTGAAATTGTTGCTACCTGATTATCTCCATTTACAATAACAGTTGGCTCTACAAATTCATCAAAAATTTCTTTTTGATATGAACTTTCAATTGCAGTTATAGCAGATGTAGCTTTTTGCCCAATTCCATTAACCATAGCGTCATAAGATTTTTGAATTCTATTCCATCTTTTATCTCTATCCATGCTATAAAATCTTCCCGAAATTGTAGCTATTTTTCCAACACCTTTTTCTTTCATTTTTTCTTCCAATTTCATTATATATCCTTCTGCTGAAGCAGGAGGAGTATCTCTTCCATCTAAGAAACAATGAACATATACATCTTCAAAATCTTTTCTTTTTGCCAATTCTAATAATCCAAAAAGATGACGCATATGACTGTGTACACCACCATCTGATAATAATCCCATTATGTGTAATTTTGAATTATTTTTTTTGCAGTTTTCTATTGCCTCTATAAACTCTGGAATACTGAAAAAATCTCCATCTTCTATTGATTTCGTTATTCTTGTTAGTTCTTGATATACAATTCTTCCTGCTCCTATGTTTGTATGCCCAACTTCTGAATTTCCCATTTGTCCATCTGGTAAACCTACATTTAATCCACTTGTGTAAATTTCTGTAGTAGGACATGTTTTCATTAGTTTATCTATATTAGGTGTATTTGCTAATTTTACTGCATTTCCATTTTCGTTTTCATTAATACCAAATCCATCTAATATCATTAGCATTGTTGTTTTTTTCTCCATTTTTTATACCTTCCTTTTATACACATTGATAAGTTTTTGGCAAGATTATTTATCGTAATTTACTATTTTGCTAAATTCTTCAGCTTTTAAACTTGCTCCTCCAACTAGGCCACCATCTATATCTGATGTTGTGAATAATTCTTTTGCATTAGAAGATTTTACACTTCCGCCATATTGTATTATAACATTTTGTGCTACTTCATTTCCATAAATTTCCGCAATTTTGTTCCTTATTGCTTTTATGCTGTTATTTGCATCTTCTGATGTTGCTGTTTTTCCTGTTCCTATAGCCCAGATTGGTTCATATGCTATTATTGTATTTTGTACTTGCTCATTTGTCAATCCTTCTAAAGCAAGTTTTGTTTGATTTGTTATAATTTCTTCTGTAATTCCAGCTTCTTTTTGCTTTAATGTTTCTCCTACACATACTATAGGTTTTAGTTCATTTGCAAAAGCTGCTTTAATTTTCTTGTTTACAGTCTCATCTGTTTCTGCAAAATACTGTCTTCTTTCAGAGTGACCTATAATAACATATTCTACGCCAATTGATTTTAGCATTTGTCCAGAAACTTCTCCTGTATATGCGCCTTTTTCTTCCCAGTGCATATTTTGTGCACCTATTTTTATGTTTGTATCTTGTGCTGTTAGCAATGCATAAAATAAATCTGTATATGGTACACAAAGAATTACTTCATTATTTGTGTCTTTTACTAATGGTGTTAGTTCTGTTATCATGCTTATTGCTTCATTTGGAAGCATGTTCATCTTCCAATTTCCAGCGATAACTTTTTTTCTCATAGTTTTACCTCCTATTCGTTTGGTGTTTTATTTTTGTTCTTTGAAAAACAGAATATGAAAGCTATTATTTCTACTACAACTTCTATTACGATTGCTAATATAGCTAAAAACATACCAATTCCTTCCATACCATCTTCTAATTCAACAAATGTTTTTCCGATTGTTGAAATAAATATTGATAATATTGGTATTACTAATCCAATTCCAGAAAATACTGCTTTTCCAACATTTTTTCGAACACAGTTTAAAATTAATGATATTACACATGTTATCCATATTACAAATGAAATTAATACAGTGCCAATCCACATAACACTAGTAGTTGCTGATTGTCCTCCATGATTCCAAGTATCACCGTCTTCTACGGTTAATATTTCTTCTGTTGTATTTATTGGTGTAATTATATCATCTACTGATGTTTTTGAACTACTTGATGTATTACGAGTTGAATTATATGATGTATTATATCCACTATTAGCTGTATTTTTATTATTATAAGTATTGCTATATGATGTGCTATTATAGTTACTATTAACTGTATTATTTTTATATGATGTACTAGTATTTGCGGGTGTTAGTGGTTTAGTTACACTTTCTTCTGATTGTATTGCTATTCTAAAATTATTAATACTTTCAAACTCTAAATTTTCCATATTCATTAATTCTCCTTTACAAATTCTCTTTAGTTTTTAGTTTGTATTACTTTTATACTACTTCTTTTTTATTCTAATAAAAAAACGAATAATAAATTTATTTATCTTGTAAACATTCAATTCCTGGTAATTTTTTACCTTCTAAAAATTCTAAAGATGCTCCTCCACCTGTTGATATGTGTGTCATTTTATCAGCTAATCCTGCTTTTTCAACTGCTGCTGCAGAATCTCCGCCACCTATTATTGTAATAGCATTTGTTAATTCTGATAAAGTTTTTGCAATTTCATTTGTTCCATCTGCAAATTGTTCAAATTCTGATAAACCTAAAGGTCCGTTCCACATTATTGTTTTGGCACTTTGTAATACTTCTTTATATTCTTTTATAGTTTCAGCTCCTATATCTAATCCCATCCAACCATCTGGTATTTCTTTATAGTTTACTGTTTTACTTTCTGTATCTGGTTTAAATTCTTTTCCTAGTTTAGTATCAACAGGTAATAAGAATTTTACTCCTTTTTGTTTAGCTTTTTCCATTAATTCATTAGCTAAATCTAATTTATCTAATTCACAAATTGAATCACCAACATTGTATCCTTGAGCTTTGTAAAATGTAAATGCCATAGCTCCACCAATCATTAATGTATCAACTTTTTCTAATAAACTATTTATAACACCTATTTTGTCAGAAACTTTTTTTCCTCCTAATATTGCTACAAATGGTCTTTCTGGATTTTCTAATGCTGAACCTAAGAATTTTAATTCTTTTTCGATTAAAAATCCTGATACTGCTGGTAAATAATCAGCAACACCAGCTGTAGATCCATGAGCTCTGTGAGCTGTTCCAAATGCATCATTAACAAATACTTCTGCCATTGATGCTAATTCTTTTGCAAATTCTGGATCATTCTTTTCTTCTCTTGCGTCAAATCTAACATTTTCTAATAATACTATTTCTCCATTTTTCATATTAGATGTTAATTCTTTAGCACTTTCACCAATTATGTCTTTAGCAAGCTTTACTTCTTTACCTAATAATTTAGATAATTCTGCAGCTACTGGTGCTAAAGAGAACTCTGGCTTTACTTCTCCCTTTGGTCTTCCAAGGTGAGAGCATAAAATTACTTTACAGTTTTGATCTAATAAGTATTTTATTGTATCTAATGCTCCAACAATTCTTCTGTTATCTGTAATCTTTCCATTTTCATCTAATGGAACATTAAAATCACATCTTACAAATACTTTTTTGTTTTGTAAATCTATATCTTTAACAGTCTTTTTATTCATAAATAACCTCCTGTGCTCAACTAAAAAATAATGAGCATATAAAATCTTTCGCTTTTATATTATAAGTAAAATTTCCAAAATAATTATACAATACAGTAGAAATTCTGGGCTACTCACTACACTAGAGAAAAAGCAATAAAAAACGGGGCTAGGTGGGGCATATATAATATTTGATATGAACTAGGGTGGGGACCGACAAATTAGAGAATGTTAACGAATCGAAGTGACAACGAAGATGAGTTTACATTCTCTTATGCAGTTGGGGTGAATATCAAATATTATATATGCCCCACCTAGCCCCGTTTTTTATTGCTTTTTCTCGGTAACTTTCCTCATATTATAAAACTCTATCCACCACTTGGCATTTTAAGGCAGAATCTTATTTCTGCCTCTCAATACTATTTGTTTAATTATGCTAATTCTGCAAAGTATTTTATTGTTCTAACCATTTGGCTTGTATATGAATTTTCATTATCATACCATGATACAACTTGAACTTGATATAAATCATCTGCTATTTTTGCAACCATTGTTTGTGTTGCGTCAAATAATGAACCATATCTGATTCCAATTATATCTGAAGAAACTAATAATTCTTCTGTATATCCAAAAGATTCATTTGATGCTGCTTTCATTGCTGCATTTATTCCTTCAACAGTAATGTCTGTTCCTTTAACAACTGCTGTTAATATTGTTGTTGATCCTGTTGGAACTGGAACTCTTTGAGCTGATCCTATTAATTTTCCATTTAATTCTGGAATAACTAATCCTATAGCTTTAGCTGCTCCTGTTGAGTTTGGTACAATGTTTACTGCTGCTGCTCTTGCTCTTCTTAAATCACCTTTTCTGTGTGGTCCATCAAGTACCATTTGGTCACCTGTGTATGCATGTATTGTTGACATTATTCCTGATTGAATAGGTGCGTATTTATTTAAAGCATTTGCCATTGGTGCTAAGCAGTTTGTTGTACATGATGCAGCTGATATTATTTTATCTTCTGCAGTTAATATTTTTTCATTAACTCCAAATACTACTGTTGGTAAATCATTTCCAGCTGGTGCTGATATAACAACTTTTTTAGCTCCTGCATCAATATGAGCTTGTGATTTTTCTTTAGATGTATAGAAACCTGTACATTCTAAAACTACATCTACTCCTATTTCTCCCCAAGGAAGTTCTGCAGCATTTGCTTTTGCATATATTTTAATTTCTTTACCATCAACTGTTATTGAATCTTCTCCTGCAACTACTGTATCTGCTTTTTCATATCTTCCTTGTGCAGAATCATATTTTAATAAATGAGCTAACATTTTAGGACTTGTTAAATCGTTTATTGCTACGATTTCATACCCTTCTGCTCCAAACATTTGTCTAAATGCTAGACGTCCTATACGTCCAAATCCATTAATAGCTACTTTTACTGACATAAAAAAATTCCTCCATTCCGATGTTTTATAACATCTTGCTAAAATGGTTAACAATTTTTAACCTTGTTCATTGTATACCAAAATAAAGCAGTTTTCAAGTATATCTTCTGTCATTTTGTAAAAATTATACATTTTTTGTTTTTTGGAATTTTTTTATTGATTTGAAATAAATTCTGTGATATTGTTAATAATTTAGCCATATAAATACTAGATAATTTAAGTACAAATTTTATCATGTATCATAGCAGATAATTAGATAATATAATAAGAAATATTACTTAATTATCTTTCTTATTTTAAAACTCTTTCATTAGTGTAAAACAATTAATAAAGACGAGTTAAAATCTACACAAATTTTAACCCGTCTACTTTTATGTTAAATATCATAATCATCTAATACACTATTATAATTGTGCTTATAAGTTCTATTATAAACACTATTATATTTATATGAATAATCATCTATTTCATTTTCGATTGTATCATAAGTATACTTCATAAAAAATCCCATAAAAATCCACATTATTGTATAAAAAATATTTAAGGCAATACCAACAGAACCACAAGAAATACCTGCTATTGAAAAACCTTTTCCTTTATTTATAATTTTTGATTTTTTTAGTCCTTTAGTTGCACATACTAATGAAATGATACCTAATACTAGCCCTATTATTGGTAACCAACATAAAACAACTGATATAATCCCCAATACCATTGAAACTATCGCACTAGTATTATCATTTTGGCTTTGATTATTATTTGAATTTTGATTAGCTACTTCGTAATTTTCCATAAAAACTCCTCCTTTTAATATAAGTATTATAACATTTTTATTTTTATGATTCAATAAAAAAAGTTTATTTTTATATCAAAATTGGTTACGGTTTGTTACAGTTCAGCAAGTCGTTAAATTTTTGATTAATATTTGTTACAATTCACGGCTAAAAGTAAGCCGTTCCAAAGGGATTATATTATAAAAAATGGCCGTGAATTGTAACTAATATTTTAATTTATTATTAAGCAACTTATTTGATACTATAAATCCATATAATATAATTTTTTGTACATTCTTTATAAGTTTGAATATTTATAAAATTTTGGTAAATACTACAATTACTAATATTTTCGAGAGGAATTATTTATATGAATAAATTTTTTGAATTTTTAAAAAAATTATTTGAATACAAACCTGATAACTCATATAACTTTAGCATTGATGGAGATAGATTTGATATAAAAGATGAAAATCCTGATAATACAAACTCAGCCAGTGATAAACTTGAGGATATTGAGCCCAAAAACATATTTACAAAACTATCAAATAACTTAGATTTTTTAAAATATAAGTACAATGCTCTAATTTCCAATGATGTAATAATTCGTGAATTTTCTTTATTGGCTCATGATACACAATATAATGCTTTTGTTATATATATTGATGGAATGGTAGACTCGCCTTCTATAAACGAATTTATATTAGCACCACTTATGATTAGAAATAGAGCAAATATTTTTGACGAGAAACAAAAAAAATTTATTTCGGAGGAAACTATTAATAAAGTAAAAATTAAAAAAATTAAAAATGAAAAAGAATCTAATTTGACAGAATTTATTTATAATAGTTTAATTCCACAAAATAGTGTTGATAAAATTACAGAATTTTCTGATGTATATTCTGCTATAAATATGGGAAATTGTGTACTAATTGTAGATTCGATTAATACAGCTTTTGATATAGATGTTAAAGGTTTTAAACAAAGAAGTGTTGATACCCCCAACAACGAAATTGTTGTAAGAGGTGCACAAGAAGCTTTTGTTGAAAATATTAGAACTAATACCTCTATGATACGAAGAATAGTTAATAATGAAAATCTTGTTTTTCAAACAATCAAAGTAGGAAAGATTACAAAAACGCAAGTTGCAATTGGTTATATAAAAGACATTGCTAATCCAGATTTAGTTTCAGAAGTAAATTATAGAATTAATAATTTAGATATAGATTATATTATATCATCTGGGCAACTAGAGCAATTAATTCAAGATTCTCCAGGTAGCCTATTTCCTCAAATAATAGCTACAGAAAGACCAGATAAAACAGCTAATTTTTTATTAGAAGGAAGAGTTATTATTATAGTAAATGGAAGCCCTTATGCATTAATACTGCCTGCAACATTTACAGATTTTTTATCTTCACCAGAAGATTTAAACTTAAAATATCAATTTTCTAATCTACAAAAAATAATAAGATTACTGGCTACTACCCTATCTGTTTTATTACCTGGATTATATATAGCTATAACAAATTATCATCAGGAACTTATTCCTACCGAATTATTATTTACAATTACTGCAGCAAGAGAATCTGTTCCTTTTCCAACAGTTATAGAAATATTGCTTATGGAAATCTCTTTTGAACTAATCCGTGAAGCTGGTCTTAGAGTTCCTACCCCTCTAGGAACAACAATTGGTATTGTTGGGGCTCTCATTTTAGGTGAAGCTGCTGTTTCAGCTACACTAGTAAGTCCAATTTTAATAATAATTGTTGCAATTACGGGAATTTGTTCTTTTAGTATTCCTGATTTTTCTTTAAGTTTTACTTTTAGAATATACAGATTTATATATATAATTTTGGGATATATTGCTGGATTCTTGGGAATAGGTCTTGGGCTATTTGTTCAACTTATAATAATGTGCAATTTAAAATCATTTGGAGCACCATATGTTACTCCATTTGCACTTAATAAAAATAAACGAAGTATTTCTACTTATTTTATCCCACCAATTTGGAAAAGAGAGCAAAATTCTGAATTTGTACATGCTCAAAAAGGATATTCTCAAAGAAAAATAAGTATGGTTTGGAGGAAAAAATAATATGAATTCTTCAAAATTAGAAAACTTAGAAGCAATTATATTAATTGCAATAATTATGATAAATAACATTATTCTAAATCTTCCTAAAACTATAATAGTATCTACTGGTTCTTCTGCCTGGTTAAATACAATATATATTGGTATTATCGCTACAATATTCGCCTATTTAATAGTGCTTTTATTTAAAAATTTTCCTAATTTAGATATTATAGATGTTTCCAATTATCTAGGTGGAAAATTTTTAAAAATAATTATTGGAATAATTTTTATTATATTTTTTAGTGTTATGTCAATATTAGTAATTAGAAATTTTTCTGAAACATTAAAAATAATATATTTTAATAATTCGCCTATTATTTTCTTAATTATATTTTTTATTGTTGCTTCATGTATTGCGAATAAATTTGGAATTAAAGTTATTGCAAAAGCAAATTTAATAATTGCACCTATAGTATTTATTAGTATTTTAATAGTATTATTTTCTACTGCTAAAAACTTTGTGCCACAAAGATTATTACCAATATTAGGTTATGGTGCTAATGAAACCTTTTTTAGTGGATTGACTAATTTATTTGGATTTACTGGACTTGCATATTTACTATTTCTACAACCATTTTTAAAAAGAAAAAATAGCTTAAAGAAAATCTCAATTATATCTCTAGTTATATCTAGCATATATTTATTTTTAAGTGTTACATGTTTGCTTTTAGTATTTTCTTTTATTGTTGATACAAATGAAAGTATATCAATCTATTTACTAAGTAGAATGACTAGATATGGTGAATTTATTCAAAGAGCTAATGCAATATTTATTTTAATATGGATTTTATCTGTTCTTTCTTTTATTAGTATTGCTCTATTTTTTAGTTTGCATATTACAAAAAAACTTACTAATATTACAAATACAAATCCTATAAATTATTGTTTTGGTTCTATAATTTTAGGATTTACTATGTTACTTCAGAATTTTGCTGAATATGTAACATTTGTTGAAACAGCATTTAAATATTTTGTTTTAATTTTTATATTTGGCGTGAATATGGCTATATTGATATTAGCTAATGTGAAATATAAGTTTTTAAGTAAAACAAATAATACAGCTTGAATTATGTGCTTCAAAATTAGCCGTCTCTAGGAGTTGATATATTATTAGGAAGGAACATTTTTATTATGAAAAAATTTTTTACTTTAATATTACTATTAATAATTTTATTTAATCTAACTGGCTGTTATGATGCAAAAGGTATTGAACAATTAGCATATGCCGTTGCTATTGGTCTTGATATAACTGATGATAATGAACTTGAATTAACTTTGCAATTTGCTACAGCTGGACGGAGATAGTGGTGGCTCTAGTTCTTCTTCTGGTTCATCTCAATCTACAGGTACAACTATTACATCTGTAAAATGCGCTTCTATAAATTCTGGAATTTCATTAATTAATAGTCATATTAGTAAAAAAGTTAATCTATCTCATTGTCAAGAAATAATTTTATCCGAAAAATTGGCTTATTTGGGTATTTCAGAATATTTGGATACATTTGCAAATAGTATAGAACTTAGAACTGATTCCAGTATAGTAATTTCGAAATGTACTGCTAAAGATTATTTGACAAATGTAAAACCTTCTTTAGAAACTTTAACTGCTAGATATTATGAATCATCACTAAATTCAAATGAGTATACTGGATATACTGTAAAAGTAAATTTATCTGAGTTTTATTCTAGTTTAAAAGATAGTTATTCTCAGCCTTATGCAATATTAGGTGGAATAAATACTGTTCCTTCAATTAATAATGCTGAAATAAATGCTGATTATACAGCTGGAGAACATCCTATAGAAGATACAGATGTTATAGAAACCTTAGGAATTGCTGTATTTAATGATGATAAATTAGTTGGTGAACTTACTGGTCTTGATAGTATTTGTCATCTTATAGTAAATAATGAATTAGAAAAATGCACACTTTCTGTTCCTAGTCCTTTTGAAAGTGAAAAATATTTAGATATAAGACTAACTTCTGATAAAAATACAAAATGTTCTGTAAATAAAATTAATTCTTCCCCATTAATAAATGTTAATGTTTATTTGATTGGATATGGATTATCTCTTGATGAAAATACTTCATATAATTCTAAAGAATCATTAAAATTGATTGAAGATTATGCAGAAAAATATATAAAAACTCAAATAGAAAATTATTTGTATACTACTGCTAAAGACTTTAATGCTGATATATGTGGATTTGGAAGATATGCAGTAAAAGATTATTTAACTCTAGATGAATGGTATAAATCTAATTGGCTTAACCATTATAAAGACGCGTTTTTTAATGTTAATGTTGATTTAACAATGAAATCTGGTAATATGTTTGCCAAATCTTAAAATTAAGGAAGGATTATATATGAAGGTTTTAGTTTTAATTGCTAGTATTTATGTTCTTGTAGATTCAATTAGTTACTCTATTTATGAACTTAAACATCAAAAAAATATTGCTCGGTGGAACTATTGTATGTTTACTTGGGATTTTTCAATGTATATTTACTAATTATGTGCTGTTTTTCTTTAATAGGTAAACCATCTGAAAAATACACATATACACAATGTTGACAAATAAAAGTACCAAACTGCAAAATTCAGTTTGGTACATTTTAGTATTTTTACTTTTTATACATCTTCAATTTTTTTATTATTAACATGGTCGATTTTTTTCCATTCAGTATTTCTTTTAAGCAAGCATTTTAAATTTATTAGTAACCATGAGCCCATAAATACTGGGTATAAAAATAATCCTTTTATAATAGGTTTTATTGGCTTTTTTTCTAAATACATTACTATTAGCCCCATAAATGGAAGTAATAAAACTGTTGGAACTATATATTTTAATATTTGAATTACAAAATCTAAAGTACTCATTCCACCTTGTGCAAATATTACACAATTTAATATTACTAACAATACTGTTAATATTAACATTGGTGTTGTTCCTAGCATATATAGTAAACCATCAAAATTCATTACTGATTTATTTTTTACTACTGCTGAAGCTAGTGGACCTGTGTATTCTTTTAAGCATTGCATATGTCCTACTGTCCATCTTTCTCTTTGTGTCCAAGATTGTTTAAATCCTACTGGTTGTTCGTCATATACAATAGCATCTTTTGCCCAACCTAATTTTTTTCCTTCTATTATTCTTTTTAATGAAAATTCTATATCTTCTGTTAAAGTTTTTGTATTCCATCCATCTGGTTTTATTACATCAAATTTTACCATAAATCCTGTACCATTCATTAAAGGAGATAGTCCAATATTGTATCTTGCTAAGTGGTAAAATCTATGCATTGTCCAATAAAATATTGCATATCCTGCTGATACCCAGCTGTCTGATGGATTTTTTATATCTTTGTACCCTTGTACAACATCTTCTCCTTGACATAGTTTTTTATTCATTACATTTAGAAAATTTTTATCTACTATATTATCTGCATCAAAAATACAAAATGCGTCATAAGGTGCATCCTCTTCTATTTTTTTATTGAAAAACCATTGTAAAGCATAACCTTTTGTTTTATGTTTTTCATCAAATCTTTCATATACAATAGCTCCTGATTCTTTTGCTACCTTCGCAGTATTATCTGTACAATTATCTGCTATTACAAATATATCATATAGTTCTTTTGGATAATCTAGCTTTTTTAAACTTTCTATTAAACTTTCTACAACAGTTTCTTCATTATGAGCTGGTACTACCATCATAAATTTGTGTTGTTTATCAACCTGTAATGGTTTTTCTTTTACTTTTATAAAAGAACATAAACTTACAAAAAATTGATATACCCAGTATACTGTTACAATTAAAATTAAAGCCTGTTGTAAAATAAATAAATATTCCATTTTTTACTCCTTAACTTTTTTATTTTATTATATTTATATTATACTTAATTATATATTTTTTTTCAACATTTTATTACTTTTTTTCCACCTACGCTTAACTTAATGACATGCTTTTAATTTATTAATTATTTTCTTCTTTAATTTCTTCTTGAGCTGTTGATTCTAAATCTTTCATTGTTAAATTTATTCTTCCTTGATTATCTATATCAGAAACTTTTACTTTTACTTCATCTCCTATTGATAATACATCTTCTACTTTTTCTACTCTTTTACTTGACAATTTTGATATATGAAGTAAACCTTCTTTTCCTCCTAAGTCAACAAAAGCTCCAAATGGCATTATTTTTGTTACAACTCCATCGTAGATTTGACCTTCTTCTATTTCTCTTGCTATATCTTTTATCATTTTCATTGCAGCTTCTGCATTTTTTGTATCTGCTGAGTATACACATACAGAACCATCTTCTTCGATATCAATTTTTACATTAGTTTCTGCAATTATTTTATTTATAACTTTTCCACCTGTACCAATTACATCTTTTATTTTATCAACACTTATTTTTGTTGTTAAAATTTTTGGTGCATATTTTGAAATTTCTGCTCTTGGTTTATCTATTTGTTTTAGCATTATTTCATCTAATATATAATTTCTTGCTTTTTCTGTTCTTTCAAACGCTTGCTCTATTATATCATATGTTAATCCATCTATCTTAATGTCTACTTGTATAGCTGTTATACCATCTTTTGTTCCTCCAACTTTAAAGTCCATATCTCCGAAAAAATCTTCTATTCCTTGGATATCTGTTAACATTACATATCTGTTTGGATCATTTTTATCTGTTACTAAACCTGTTGATATACCTGCTACTGGCTTTTTAATTGGAACACCTGCATCCATTAATGCTAAAGTACTACCACAAATACTTGCTTGTGATGTTGATCCGTTTGAACTTAATACTTCTGATACAACTCTTATTGCATATGGAAATTCCTCTTCTGATGGAATAACTGGTACTAATGCTTTTTCTGCTAAAGCTCCATGACCAACTTCTCTTCTTCCTGGGCCTCTTGATGGTCTTGCTTCTCCAACACTGTATGATGGGAAATTATATTGATGCATATATCTTTTTCCTACTTCTTCATCTAATCCATCTAATAATTGCTCTTCGCTTTTCATTCCAAGTGTTACTATTGACATTACTTGAGTTTGTCCCCTTGTAAATATTGCACTTCCATGCACACGTGGTAATATTCCAACTTCGCATGATAATGGTCTTATCTCATCTATTTTTCTTCCATCTGGTCTTTTATGCTCTTCTAAGATCATTTCTCTTACACATTCTTTTTCTAAGTCATGTATAGAATCTGCTATTGCTGTTTTCTTTTCTTCTGCTGATTCTTCTCCGTATTTTTCGATAAAATAATTTGTTATATCTTCTGTTATTTTTTCTATATTTTCATCTCTTACTGTTTTGTCTATTGCTTGTACATCTTGATATAATCTTTGTTTAAAATTAGTTTTTATTTCTTCATATACTTCTTTATCTGTTGCAAATGATTTGTATTCGAATTTTGTTTTTCCTATTTCTGCTCTTATTTTTGATATAAATTCACATAATTTTTTTATTTCTGTATGAGCTTCTTTTATGGCTTGTAACATTGTGCTATTTGATATTTCATCTGCTCCGGCTTCTATCATTGTTATTTTTTCCATAGTTCCTGCTACTGTTAAACGAAGTCTGCTTTTTTCTCTTTGCTCTGATGTTGGATTTATTACTATTTTATCATCAACATAACCAACATTAACTGCTGCTGTTGGTCCTCCAAATGGAATATCTGATATTGAAAGTGCTGCTGAAGCTCCAATCATTGCACAAACTTCTGGTGAATTATCTTGTTCTACTGATAATACTGTTGCTACAACACATACATCATTTCTGAAATCTTTTGGAAATAGTGGTCTTATTGGTCTATCTATTGCTCTTGATGTTAATATTGCTTTGTCTGCAGGTTTTCCTTCTCTTTTTGTAAAACTTCCTGGTATTTTACCAACAGCATATAATTTTTCTTCATAATCTACTGATAATGGAAAAAAATCAACTCCTTCTTTTGGCTCTTTTGAAGCAGTTACATTTACCATTACTACAGTATCTCCATATTTTACCATAACACTACCATTTGCAAGTTCTGCAATTTTACCTGTTTCGATAATTAACTTTCTTCCAGCTAATTCTGTTTCATAACTTTTAAACATAAATTCATTTCTCCTTTATTATTATATTTGCTTAAAATTAGCTGTAACCTCGATAAATTACTTTATTCATTATGAACTTTAAATTATCAAAGTAATTTATCCAAGCTACTTACTAATTTTTAAGCATTTTGTACTCGAGTTAAAATATAAATGATTGGATATTTTATTTTTTTAATATCCCTACCCACCTTTCGATTTTTAACATAAGTATAATTTAAAATGGACGTTTAGCAATATTTTATGCAAAACGTCCAAAAGTTTTATTTTCTTAATCCAAGTTTTTCTACGATGTCTCTGTATCTTTGAACATCTTTTTTTACTAAGTAGTTTAGTAAACTTCTTCTACTTCCTACCATTTTTAAAAGTCCTCTTCTTGAATGATTATCTTTTTTATGAACTTTTAGATGTTCTGTTAGTTCGTTGATTCTTTCTGTTAAAAGAGCTATTTGAACTTCTGGTGAACCAGTATCGTTTTCTTCTCTTTTATAAGTATTGATTATTTCTTGTTTTCTTTCCTTTGTCATTTTGCAAAGCACCTCCATTATTTTTTTATCCTTAAACTGAGTTAAAGTGGTGTTAATTTATCCTAAAACTAAGTATAAGGACTATTTTTTACTTGAATATTTTATCATATTATTTAGTTAATTGCAAGTATTCAGATTAATAAACTTTATTAAATTTATTTTTGCAAAATTAGCCGTTCCAAAAGGATTATATTATAGAAAATTTGGAATTGAGTACACTCAATTCCAAAAACATTTTTTAGGACATTTCTTTAAATAGACTGCAATGGTGTCGTGCCAAACATTGATAGCATTGTATTGGTAAAAATTCCGTTTCTACAGCATTTAATGGACATTCGGATATCCTTTTTATTTTGCTTTTTTCAATTTTTTTGCATCTTTCATTATTATTACAAATAATACATTCTTTGTTTGTGATGCTTGGAATTTTTACATTACAGTTCTTTATTGCTTTTTTTGTTTTGTAGTTCCGAACGAATTCGTCCAAAAAAAATTTGATTTTCAAAGGAAAAACCTCCTGACTTTACTTTTACTTTAGCTAATTTGCTGTTGCGATTGAATTATATCTTATCATATTTTTATTCTAAAGTAAATTGTATTATGCATAAAATTTGTGTTTTTTATTTATTTGGTGTTACTATTCACGGCCATTTTTTTAGAGTAATGGAAAAGGGATTATATTATAAAAAATCAATTCATCTTAATTTCCTCTTTAAAATTAAATTTCTATAATTACACATCCACTATCAAAATTTGCAGTTTTATAATTTGTTTCTTTTAATTCATCTGGTGCATCTTCCACCATTCCTTCATATAAAGTATTTCCATTTTGTATAACTTTTATTTTTAATAATTTTAAATCACCAATTTTTATATACATATATTTTTCCTCCTTTTGGAATTATAAATAAATACATGTAAATTTTATTTTTTATCTTGTATGTATGTTTTCTTTACTACTTTTTGGGGTATAACCTTTATTTTGTTTATTATAATTTTTAATATATCTTTCTGAAACATCTTTAGGAACTTTTTGTATACAGTCTTGATTTGAAAACAATTCTTTAACTGTTTTATTTGGCATTTTAGAGCCAGTATTTTCTGTTTTTGTATGTGTAAATTTATTTTTTTCTATAAAATTTTTAATAAATGAAACATTTTTTAAATGTTTTCTTTTGCTTAAAAATTCTGCTAATTTTTGTTTAAATGTTAATTGTATATTTGGCACACTAGATACTGGTTGATAATGTTTTGTTGCATATTTTAAAGCGCTTTGAGAAACTTTTTCTATATTAATTTCTTTTTTATCAAAATCTGTATCATAGTATTCTTCTAGCTCTGTTCTATCAATAGATATATTTGCTGATTTATATGTTCTTGTTTCACCTGTTCTTCTATGTGTTTGAGAATATCTATCTCTTCTATATGTAGGATTATATTCTTTATCCTCTTTATGGCCATAAAAATCTTTATCACTTTTTAAGCAAAACTCATATTTTTTGCCTACTTTATTAGCATCCCATGTTGGATCTGCATTATACCATTGACCATCAATTTTAGCTTTTACCCATGCATGATAACTTTGTTGATGTTCATGTTTACTTTTTGCCATACCTTGAACATATTCCATTTCTATTCCTGCACATTCACAAAGATTTTTTAATGCATCTGCTGTTCCAGCACATACACTTTTACCCTGTAAGAAAAAACCTTCTAAGTTTCTTGAAGTATATTTATTTGGACTATTTTTTGATAATGCAGAATAATCATAGTGCTCTGCTTTTAATACAGCATTATATATTGCCATAAATTTATCTTTTTGAGAAGCTGTTTTTGGCAATCCTCCAATTGCTTTTTGTAACATTTTTTCTGCATTTGTTACAATCTTTTCATATTTGTCTGCTGTATATCCTTTTTCTGCTGCTTCATCCCATCCACTATTTACATATACTTTACCAATTTTGCATCCCATACTTTTAACAGTATCAAAATCTGATTTTCTAAATTCTGAAATACTTTTTACATCAATATCCATTGATATATTTAAATTTTGTAATAATTTTTTTGCATTTTCATTTTCTTTTAAATCAGATAATAATTCAATTGCTTTAGAATCAATCCCAACTTTAATTTTCATACTGTTAATATCTTCACAAATATTATCTATATCTTGCTTAGACATATTATTTATATCAGATAATATATCTGATAAGCTGATTGCATTACTATCTTTTATTTCATCTTCAGATTTTGAATCTTTTGCTTTATCTGATTTTGGCTTTTTTATTTTTTCAACCAAGCTTTTTATTAATTCACTTTTAAATAAACCTTTTTTTGATTTATTTTTATTTACTATTTCTTTTTTTTCTTCTTTTGTAGCAGTTGAACCATTATTTTCTTTTTTCAATACATCCACCTCATTATTTTAAAATTCTTCATCATATAAAGCATTTATATCATTATGCTCTATTTCTAATCCTGCTATATTAGATATTTTATCTAAATTTTTTATTTCACTTCCATTTAAATTCAAGTACTCTAAACTTTTTATCTCTTGTATTTCATCAATTTCATCTAATTTTAAGTTTTGTAAAAATAACTTTGATAAATTATTCAATTTTGATATACCTGTAATGTCTATATCTTCACAATTTACTATATGCAAACTTTCCAACGATTTTATATCTTCGTATATAGACGCTTT
This sequence comes from Clostridia bacterium, assembly GCA_017937285.1. Classification (GTDB taxonomy): domain Bacteria; phylum Bacillota; class Clostridia; order TANB77; family CAG-508; genus CAG-492. The sequence continues at coordinate 33,925 of JAGBDU010000011.1, read as the reverse complement.
TAAATTTGTGCAATTAGTTATTACTAGGTCTGCTAAGTTTAATTGAATTTTTTTATTGTTTGTAAAAGTACAATTATCTAATTGTAAAAATTGTAATTCATGTAATTTGTTTAATATTTCTAATTCTTTATCAGAAATATTCATATTTATTAAAGTGCAAACTTTTAGATTCTTAAAAAAGATTAAGTCAAAAATTGTTACATCTGTTGGCTCACCTATTAAGTCTAAAGTATTTAGCTGTAAATCTGTTATTTTTGCTAAATCTTCATCATATATAGGTTCTGCTTTATTTTTGTTTAATTCTAAATAAATATATTCTTTTAAATCTTTACTTTTTAATTCAATTTCAAGCATATTAATTCTTCTCCTTTGGTAAAACTATTTTTAGTATAACATATTATACCAATAGTTTCTATAGTTTTATGTAAATTTTTTTAAAAAATTATTAACAAGTTACAGTTCCGCAAGTCGTTAATTTTTTTTATTGTAGAGGAGTTCAAAGGAATATAAATATAAAAAATTATTTAGTGTGAATGGTGACTGGAATAGCAATAGAACTTCTTAGGTATACAGGATATGGAGGAGCCCTTGTGTGACACAGGGAAAAGCCATAACTGTATACTTAGAAGTTCTTTGCTATGTAAGGAATCCTTCATCACTAAATAATTTTTTATATTTATATTCCTTTGAACGGCTTATTTTAAGTAGTAGTTGATATATACTTTTAAAGCTTTAACAATAAAATACAAAAAAAAGTTGCTGTCTATTTTTTAGACAACAACTCCTACTTTCATATTTATTAAATTTCCATTTGTGTACTTAAAAAACTAGCTGCTGATTGTACTACTTTTTGCTCTACTTCAGACATTTGGCTATTTGGCTCTTTTGAAAGTAATATTACACTACCAATTGCTTCTCCATCTACAACTATTGGATATACAACTTGTGCATTTTTTGTTTTATCTGTATTTTCATTATCTGTTATTGGTATAGCTGTATTATTATTATCTTTGCTTGCATAATTTTCTTTTTCATCCATTATTTGCTCTAGCTGTTTGCTAACACTTTTTTCTAGATACTCTTTTTTTGATCCTCCAGAAATTGCAATTACTGTATCTTTATCTGTTATACATGCTATATGACCTGTTGTTTTAGCTAAAGTTTCTGCATATTCTGTTGCAAATTCTGAAAGCTCTCCTATTGGAGAATATTTTTTTAATATAACTCCACCTTCTCTATCTGTAAATATTTCTAGTGGATCTCCTTCTTTTATTCTTAGTGTTTTTCTTATTTCTTTTGGTATTACTATTCTACCTAAATCATCAATTCTTCTAACAACTCCAGTTGCTTTCAATTTATATTCCCTCCTTTATTTGTAATGTATAGTTTTATTATGTCAAAAAGGAAATTTTTTATGCTATTTCTTTTTATTTTTCATTTTTTGTGTTATTTTTTTTACACGATTTTGTTTTGTATTATATCTATCTGCAAAATCTTTTATTAAAATTTGTTTTAAAGTTTCTTCTTTAATATCTACTAACAATACACCATTTCTTGCAAGAGATATTTTACCTGTTTCTTCTGATACAACAATTGCAACACTATCAGATTCCTTTGAAATTCCAAGTGCAGCTCTATGCCTAGTACCTAGCTCTTTTGCTATATCTTGATCACTAGCAAGTGGTAAAATACATGCTGCTGCAGTTATTCTATTTCCTCTAATTACAACTGCCCCATCATGTAGTGGCGTATTTGGAACAAATATATTTACTAATAATTGTGGTGATATTTCAGAATTAACCATTACGCCAGACTCTATTATTTCTGTTATTTTAATATCTTTTTCTAATACAATTAATGCACCTGTATGGCTTTTAGCAAGTTCTGTTACCGCTATTACAATTTTATAAATATCTTCTTTTGTTTGAACATATTTATCTTTTTCAATACCTATAAATCTTGTTAATTTATTTGAGCCCAATTGTTCTAAAGCTCTTCTTAGCTCTGGTTGGAAAATTACTATTAATGCAATAACTCCATACGATAAAAATGAGGTTAATATATAATTAATAATACTTAATTGTAAAATAGAGCTTAAAGCCGTTAAAATGATATATAAAAATATACCTTTTAATAACTGCCTTACTCTTGAATCTTTTGATGCTTTTATAAATTTATACAATAAAAATACTACAATTGAAATATCCAAAATCATTGGTATTAATTTTATTGGATATTTATATAATTCGTTTATGTAACTTAATATATGCTCTTGATAATATGTATTAAAATTTGTTAGAAGATTATTAAACATACTTTTCCTCCGATTATTAGTTGTGAACTTTGAACTTTAGGGACGTCCCTAAAGTTCAATAGTGGGCTTGATACATTATTTCTCAAGCGCCACTAATTCTTTAGTACAATCTATTTTATAAAATATGATACTACTGTTGCTGCTAAAGATGCTACCATTAAAAAAGCTAAAATTCCAGCTACTACTCTTACTCCAATTTTATTTCCTGAATTATGTTTTCTTTTTTCAACTTTTTCTTCCATTTCTAAAGTCCTCCTTAGTTAATTTATAACTAATATTATGTTAGCACATAAATATACTTTTTTCAACAAAAATTTTAAGTTTTTATTTTCTTAATTTAACACCACATTTATTTTCAACAGTTGTAATAATTTTTTCAAATATTCCATTAATTTCTTCATCTGTAAGAGTTTTTTTAGAATCATTAAATGTTAACGAATATGCTATTGATTTTTCATTTTCACCAACATTTTCACCTGTATAAACATCAAATACTTCTATGTTTGTTAATAAACTTCCTCCTGCTTTTTTAATTACTGTTTCAATTTCTTTAGATGTTTTATTTTTATCCATTACAAATGCAACATCTTTTTTTACATTTGGAAATTTAGAAATTTCTTTGTATTTCATTTTTCCAACACGTTTTGCTAATAATTTATCTAAATTGATTTCCATTACATATACGTTTTCTTTACATATTGATGGATGTATTTTTCCTACTATTCCAACACTATCTCCATTAACATTTATTTCGGCTGTTTGTCCTGGGTGGAACTCATTTGGTATATTTTTTGGAAGTAATAAGCTATATCTATTTGCATATCCTAAATATTCTAGTAATTCTTCTACTACACCTTTAATTATATAAAAATCTACATTTGCTTTATTTCCTAATCCTAAATAATATTCACCTGTCATAAGAACTACTATTTTTTTGTTTTCACCATATTCTTCTCCTTTTTTGAAAAAACCTTTTCCAATTTCAAAAATAGATACATCTTTATTTCCTCTTGCTTTATTATATTCATATATTTTCATCATTGATGAAATCATACTATATCTTAATGCATTTCGTTCTTCTGCCAATGGGTCTAATAATTTTACAACTTCAAATTCATCTGTTGTATATTTTTTACATTCTTTGTCATTTATAAAAATCATAGATAATGTTTCATTTAATCCTAATGAAACCATTTTATTACGTATTCCTCTTGTAACTTTATCATAGCTTCCTTGTTTAACTGGTAATGTAGGTAGTTTTCCTTTTATATTATCTACTCCATAAATACGTCCAACTTCTTCAATTAAGTCTTCTTTAATAGATATATCTAATCTTCTTCTTGGAACAGATACTATTACTTTTGTATCATCTGCTTCATATTTAAATCCTAATCTTGTAAATACATCTAAAATATTTTCATTTGAAATTTCTGTGCCTAAAACATCTACTATATTTTTATAAGTAATTTCTACTTTTTTATCATCTTTTATAGTTGTATCATATTTACACATTCCTGTTATTACTTTTCCATCTGCATATTTTTCTAATAATGCACATGCTCTTTCCATAGCCATATATGTTCTGTTTGGATCTAAACCTTTTTCAAATCTATTACTTGCTTCACTTCTTAATATTTTTTTTGAAGTTTTTCTTACTTTTACTCCATCAAAGATTGCTGATTCTATTATTATATTTTTGGTTTGTGGAACAACTTCTGTTTCTAATCCGCCCATAACTCCTGCTAAACCTACTGATTTTCGGTCTGTTGCTATTACTATATCGTTTTCATCAAGTGTTCTTTCGATATTATCTAAAGTTGTTATTTTTTCTTTATTTTGTGCCATTCTAACCACTATTTTATTTCCTAAATTATCTGCATCATAAAAGTGTAATGGTTGACCAAGCTCTAACATTACGTAATTACTAATATCTACAACATTATTTATTGGTCTTATTCCACATGCCATTAATCTATTTTTTATAAATGCTGGACTTTCTTTTATAGCAACACCTTCAACTCTTTTTGCTAAAAATAAAGAGCAATTATCTGTTTTGATATCTATTGAAAATGAATTATTTATATCTTCTCCTGTTTGGTTATATTTTAAGTCTATATCTTTTACTTTTTTATTATAAATTGCACCTATTTCATATGCCAATCCTAATGTGCTTAGTAAATCTCCACGATTTGCTGTAAGTTCAAAATCTATAACTTCATCATCATATCCTAAATATTTTATTGGATCTTCTCCTATTACTGCATCTTCTCCTAATTCACAAATTCCATCTTTATCTGCTTGAGTTAAAAATTTGTTATCTAATCCAAGCTCAGCTATAGAGCACATCATTCCATTTGATTCTACTCCACGAATTGCTCCTTTTTTTATTGTTATGTCATTTGGAAGCTCAGCACCTGGAAGTGCAACAATTACTTTTATTCCAGCTCTTGCATTTGGTGCACCACAAACAATTTGTAATGTTTCATTTCCTACATCTACCATGCATACATGTAAGTGATCAGAATCTGGGTGCTCATCACAAGTTTTTATTTGTCCTATTACTAAATTTGTTGCATTTATAAATTTTTCTGCTATATCATATTCATTACCAACTCTTGTCATATCTTCAGCAATGGTTTTTATATCTAAATTATCATCTAAATCTATATAATCTTTTATAAAATTTCTACTTAATATCATAATTACTTAAGCCTCCTGTCTATCAAATTGTTTTAAAAATCTTACATCGTTTGTATATAAATAGCGCACATCTGGTATTGCATATTTAAACATTGTAATTCTATCTAATCCTGGACCAAATGCAAAACCTCCCCATTCTTCTGGGTCATAACCACTCATTTTTAATACATTTGGGTGTACCATTCCAGCAGCAAATACTTCAATCCATCCTGTTTTTTTGCATAAAGGACAGCCTTTTCCTCCACATTTAAAACATGTAACATCAACTTCATATGATGGCTCTGTAAATGGAAAATAACTTGGTCTAAAACGTAATTCAGAATTTTCTCCTAACATTTTTTTTGCAAATACTTCTAAAGTTCCTTTTAAATCTGCAAGTGAAACGTTTTTATCTTTTTTATCAATTACTAGTCCTTCAACCTGTGCAAATTGTGGTGAATGTGTTGCATCATCTTCTCTTCTATATGTTTTACCTGGGCATATTATTCTAATAGGCTCTTTTCCACCTTTTTCTTCCATTACTCTTGCTTGTGCTGAAGAAGTTTGTGTTCTTAATAAATGCTCATTTGTTATATAAAAACTATCTTGCATATCTCTTGCAGGATGTCCTTCTGGTAAATTTAATTTTTTAAAGCAATATTCATCAGTTTCTAGTTCTGGTCCTGACACTACATCATATCCCATTGAAACAAATAAATCTTCAACTTCTTCAATAACTAGGTTCATTGGGTGTTTACTTCCTCTTATTGCTTTTTTGCTTGGTAAAGTAATATCTATTTTTTCGCTTTCTAATTTTTTATTTAATTCTATTTGCTTAAAATATTCTTCTTTTTCAAAAATTAACCCCTCTAATTCATCTCTAACAACATTTACTAAACTACCAATTACTGGTCTTTCTTCTGGAGATAAAGCTCCCATTCCTCTTAATACAGATGTAAGCTCTCCTTTTTTTCCTAAATATTTAACTTTCAATTCAGCTAAATCTTTAAGATTTTCTACATTTTGAATTTCTTCTTTTGCATTTAGTTTGATTTGTTCAATTTGCTCTTTCATTAATTATCCTTCCTTTCTTTTGGTGGTGGAAATCGGGACGGTTCTCTTTTCCCATTTTTGGGAATTTGGGACAGTCTTCATGAAATTTGGGGACGTTCCTTGAAATTTGGGGACGTTCCTTAAAGTTCACAACTATTTTTCCAAGACTGTCCCAAATTCCCAAAAATGGGAAAAGAGAACCGTCCCGATTTCCACGAAAAAAAGTCATTCATCCTAATAATAGGACGAATGACTTTAGTTTCATCGTGGTACCACCTAAATTTATATATAATTTTATTTATATACCTTATTATAGTTTTAACGTGACAACCGCACATATCTACTTTTGTTCAATATGTAACCTAAAAAGTGAATTTTCGTATATACTTATTTATGAGCTCTCAGCTATTACTCATTCTCTGTAAAATATTTTTTGTATATATTACTTTGCTTTTTAATTGGATTAATATGGTATTTATGATAACATAACTTTTGTTGATTTTCAATACATATTGCACATTTTTTATTCAGCGATTATTTTCGGGGGACGGAGAGTTACAATTCACGGCCATTTTTTAAAGTAGTGGAAAAGGGGATTTTTTATAATATAATCCCTTTGGAACGGCTCACTTTTAGCTACTATGCACAAAATAAAGGCGAATAACATCCGCCTTTATTTTAATTTATAGATATTTTTTTAAAGTTTCCACACTATCTTCTTGCATTGCCACAAAGTCATCTAATATTTGTCTTACATTTTTATTTAAATCATTATCTTGATTTTGATTTTGCAATCTTACACCTTCTATTATTCCCATATTTGTACCTTGTACTAATAATTCAGATATTTTTTCATTACTTTGATCTTTCATTGTTTTCATTTGAATTCCATACCAAGTCATTGCTTTATTCATTGCATTTGTAGAATGTGGTGCTTTTATAGAATAATTATTATATTCTTCTGCTACTCTATCTGATATATTTTTATATTTTCTATATTCTCCATCTAAAACTTGTTTAAATGTTTGATCTCCTACTTTATCATACACAAACATAATCGCATCCATTCCCATTGTTGCACCTTTGTTAATTTCATCTAAAACATTTACATTATTATCCATAAATTTCCTCCTAATTTTTATTTTTCAAAAATAGTATGTTCATTTTTTTTTAATTTATTTATAATTTTTTTACATATGTATGTATTTTATATAAACAATAATTTTGAAGGAGGATGCTTTTTTTATAATCAACATTTATATTTTTTACAACAGTAGTACTCAATTTTGGATTGAGATTCGGTAAAAGGCTTCTTGAAAATTTTAGACGATAAATTTAAAATCTGAGGATAAACTTATGCAAACAAGTTTATCCTCAGATTTTATTTTAAATTTTCTATTTCCAATCAGCCAATTTTTGCTTTCTAGACATTTTATCTTTTAATTCCATATTCTGCATTCTAGCTTTTAACAATTCCTTTCTTCCTTCTGCATTTTTTGTATATATAAACTCTACTTTTCCAATTTTCTTCATCCAAATATTTACAAAATCTTGTGCATTCTCTTTGTTATTTGAAAATACTTTTGGTATATTATAATACCTTGAAATATTATTTCTTTTTGTAGAAATTATATATCTTTGGCTTTCTGTTTTTGAAAAAATCTCTGTTAAACATGAAATAAATAAATTACTTTCTTGCAGAGATGCTCCTTCTATCCATGCAGATATTTTTTGGTTAGATTTTTCCGTTTTTATTTTTATTTTTGATAATGGTGTTTTTATTAATCTACTTTTAACTAATGCCTCTAATAGCACATCTGATATTGCTTTTACTGTCTCTGCCGAATTAGATAATCTTTTTATTTTTCTTATTTTAGCAATTATATATGTTATTAATCCCGCTTCTACTAAAAAAGTTAAAAATCTTGGTATTATACCTATAATAAATACTAACAATAAAATTATGGCTACTATTATACTAATAATTAAATTTTTAGAAACAAGCCAATCTGAGCTAAATGGCTCTATGTCTTCCACTTCTAGCTCTTCTGTCATCTGCATATTATCAGATTTATTTTCAACTGCATTTTGCCAATTTTGAAACATTTTTGATCTATCATTAGAATTTTGTGCCATAAAAGAATTCAAATTATTTACCTTTGCTTCTGTATATGGTCCGTCAAAATTTCCTAATCTATCCAAACCACTTGAAACATATGAATTATTGTATCCAATTCCTGTAAACGATTCGAACCTTCTTTTTAATAAATTTAAATCAGCATTTTCTATATTAGATTTTCCATCTAAGCTATCACAAACACATACTAAATGCCATATGTTTGCAGTTTTATTTGGATTAGGATTTACTCTAATCGCTCTACCTCTCATTTGATTTGATAACATATATGATCCCACAAATGTTGCTAAAATCAAGCTATTTATACTTGGTTCATCCCATCCTTCTCCTAATAAAGATTTTGTTCCAACTATTAAATTTAATTCCCCTACTTCAAATAATTTAGAAATGCAATTCATTACATCATTTTTTATAGTTTCTGGCATATCTACTTCAACATAATTTGCATTCATTGCAAAAGATTTAAATTTTAATTTATCAGCATTAATTCCTCTTGAATAGCATAATCCGTATAAATTTTCTGCTTTAGATTTTGGTATTACAAATAAACTTCCTGTAAGAACAGCTATATTTAGTGTTGGTTTTTCATTTGTTATCATTTTGAATATAGGAAGAACACCAATCTTATCTATTTGTATATTCTCTGTTGTAGCATATTCTTTGCGTATATAATCTGTTAATATAACCATTCTCATATCTTTACCTAAATTATTTTGCTCTATATCAATTATTTTAGATATGCTATTTAATTTTCCTAAACTATTTAAAAAATATTTCTGAATTGTTTTATTATCTATTAAGGAAACATTTTTCTTTTCAATTGCTCCTATTTGATTTAATCTTTGCTCATATTGAGATAAAACCTCTTCGTAATTTTCATAATTTTTTCTATCATTTATTAATACATTTTTTAATAATATTTCAAACCAAGATAAATCAAAATTTGGGATTCTTTTACTATGCCCTAATATACTAACATTTGCTCTTCCTATATCTTTATTGGCATAATTTAAAAATACCAACATACTGCTGTAATATTCTGGATTTTCTAATATTTGCTCTTCATATTGATGTGGTGTTTGTATAAATTTATGATTATTGATTGCATTTATAAAATTTTGATCATTTTTCATTTCATCAATAATTATACTTAACTTTTCATCATATTTTTTTATATTTTCGATTTCGTTAGCTGTAGGATAATTAAAATAAATATAATCTTGATGAGGACATAAATTTTTTGCTTTTACTAGCTCTGGTACAGAAATTTCGGCATCTATTTCGCCACATAAAGATACATAATTTGCCCATATATTTGGCTCTACATCATATGGTGGTGTCGCTGTAAGAGCTATTAATTTTATATCTCCTAAAGCTGTTACAACATCATTTAAACTTTTCCACCATTCACTTTTTAAATGATGTGCTTCATCTAAAACTAGTGTTGTTATTTTTTTAGATTTTAGCTCTTTTATTATATCATAACTTTTTATTTCTTCTTCTGTAACAAGCTCTTCTTCTTTATCTATTACATCATCTGTATCTTCTACTTTTTCGTTAATTTTTTTTCTTTTATATGCATAGTGTAGTGCCTGATATGTTACTACATTAAAATATTTTAAATCATATATATCTGTACTAATCCAATCAGGTACTTCTTTTAAATCTGTAAATGATGATAAAAATTTTGTAATCCATTGTTTTTTTATTGTAACTGTTGGAGCAAAAATTATTACTGGATTTGCTAATCGTCTTGCAAGCTCTAACCCTAATATTGTTTTTCCTGAACCTGGTGCTGCTACTATATTTATTTTTCCATCTTTTAAATATTTATCTGATTCTTTTAATACTCTATCTTGGTATGGTCTCCATGGATATTTGAATTTTATTGTGCTATCAAACATGTTTTTTCTCCTTTATATCATTTTCTTTAGATTTTAGTATTATAATTTTTTGCTTGTTCTGTTTTATTAAATTTTCAATCAATTACATTCAAAACTAATATTCTACATTCATTAAAAATAATCCGTTTGGTGGCAAAGTTTTTCCTGCAAGTTTTCTATCTCCTTGTTTTATTATCTCTGGAATTTCTTCTGCCTTAGTTTTACCCATTCCAACATCTACTAATGTTCCTGCAATTATTCTTACCATATTATATAAAAATCCATTTCCTGTTAATTCTATGTATATTCTACCTTCATCAGCTTTTTTCACTTCTGCTAAATATATTTTTCTTACACTGCTTTTGCTACTTGTTCCACTAGCTTTAAATGCTTTAAAATCGTGCTCTCCTTCAAAATATTTTACTGCTTGTTGCATTGCTTTGATGTTTAATTTTATTGGCATATGATACTCAAAATTTCTGTATATTGCACTTTCACATTCATTATTATTAATTATGTATCTATAAGTTTTTCTTTTACAAGTATATCTACTATGAAACCTTTCGTCTACTTCTTCTGCCTTTTTTATCCTAATTGATCTTTTAAGTTTAGTATTTAAAGCAATCGCAAACTTATCAATTGGAATACTTTCATTATTTGTTTTAAAATTTGCAACTTGTCCTAAAGCATGAACTCCTGCATCTGTTCTTCCAGATGCAATTAAATCAATATTTTCCTCTCCTGTTATTGATTCTATTGCTCTTTCTATTTCTCCTTGAATATTTAGTTTATTAGGCTGTTTTTGCCAACCGTTAAAGTCTTTTCCATCATATTCTATTGTTAAACGTATATTTCTCATACCCAACTCCTTTTTTGGGGACGGAGATTTTTGACACAAAATTGGAGTTTGTGGGTCTAATTTTAAAGGTCATTTTTTTTCCTTAGACTATCCCAAATTCCAAAAATGGGAAAAGAGAACCGTCCCCTTTTCCCTTTTCCCTATTTCCCTATGTTATTGAGAACGGAGATTCTTATTTTTTTTTAGCTCATTGTAGCAATTTCTACATACTGGAATATATTCTGAATCACCTATTTTTATATCTCCACTTTTATCATTAGATTTATAATAACTGAAAATTGCATTATCTCTTTTACATATTTCACATATTGATGTCATTGTTTGTACATTGTCTGATACACAAAGTAAATCTCCCATTTTTCCAAATGGTTTTCTTTCTGATGTTAAATTAAGTCCTGCTATAAAAAATTTTTTTCCAGATGCAGCCATTTCTTCTATGCAATCTATGTCTCCTTTTAAGAATTGAAATTCATCTATTATATAAACATCTGCATCATATTTTTTTAAATCTTCTATATTATCTATATTTACAGACTTTAATTTATTTCCATTTCTGTCTGTTATGTAATCTCCTGGAAATCTGGTATCTAATTTTGGTTTAAATATTTTTATTTGTTTTCCTGCTATCATTTGTCTTTTAGCTTCTTCTATTATTTTATTGCTTTTGCCACATTTCATAGGTCCTGTATATACGTTAATATCGCCCATTTTATTTTCACCTTTGTTCCTTTTTTTAATATTTTTCTACCGCGAATTATATCAATGTAGTTTATTTTTTTCAATAGCTTTTTTAAATAAAATTAAATATACGAAACGTTACGTTGTTACAATTTAATAAGTCGTTAAATTTACTTTTAATCGCTTATCTTAAGGCACATGAAGTAACGGACTATTTTTTGAATAAAATTTATTTTCCATTAATATATTAAACTGAGGTGTTACCATTGATTTTAAAAGTTATAAAAATAAATAAAAAACATTGCAGTATCTTATTAAGTATAATTATTTTAGTTTTTTTAGGATTATTTATCTATACAAAAAATTTTTCTAATCTATTACAAGTCCAATCTTTTAATTTTATTTGGAATAATACTTCTGAAAATGAAGCTCAAAATAAAAATGATTATATTAAATGGGTAGATTTCACACCTACTTATGAAGCACTTGATAAAACTTCTAAATTAGATATCAAATCTCATAATACTAATGAATCTATTACATATAATTGGATTGAATTGCTGGCATATTTAGCTTGTAAATATGGTGGTGATTTTAAAAAATTTAATTCGAAAGATTTAGATTCATTAGTAGAACAGCTAAATAGTGGAAATAGCATGAAAAATTTAACTAAAGATTTAAAATATTATTCTTATTATTATGAAGCTTATGATGCTGTACTTCATGAATATATTGGTGAATATGAAATAGAAACTACTAATTCTGAAACTGGTGAAAAAACTTTTGAAATAAAATACGGTTTAAAAGCTTTTTCTCCTATCGCAGCAAAATATAGCTTTAGCCATTATGATGATTTTGGAGCATCAAGATCTTATGGATATAAACGTACACACCTTGGTCATGATTTAATGGGAAGTATTGGCACACCTGTTGTTGCAGTAGAATCTGGTATTATTGAAGCACTTGGATGGAATCAATATGGTGGATGGAGAATTGGTATTAGAAGTTTTGATGGAAAACGATATTATTATTATGCTCATCTTAGAAAAAATCATCCATATGTTCAAGGTTTAGCAGAAGGTCAAACTGTAAAAGCTGGTGATGTTATTGGTTATTTAGGCATGACAGGATATAGTAGTAAAGAAAATGTTAATAATATTAATGTTCCGCATTTACATTTTGGTATTCAACTAATATTTGATGAATCTCAAAAAGATGGAACAAATCAAATTTGGATTGACTTGTATCAAATTGTAGAATTTTTGAAAAAAAATTCTTCCGAAGTTTATAAAGATTCTGAATCTGGAGAATTTTACAGAAAATATGAAACAAATTCAATTTAAGGAGTTCCTAATGATACATTTTAAATTATCTAAAATTAATTATAAATTGATTACCATTATTACAATAATCATATTATTTTTATCTTGTATTTTAATATTTTACAATGTAAAGGCAAAACAAACAACTGAAATCAGTGTGCCTATCATTATGTATCATAGTATTTTAAAGTCTAAAAGTGGAAAATATATTGTAAATCCTACTACTTTAGAAGATGACTTAAAATTTATAAAAAACAATGGATATACTACAATTACAATAACTGATTTAATTAATTATGTATATTCAGATTCTGAACTTCCTGAAAAACCAATTATAATTACATTTGATGATGGACATTATAATAACTTAACTTATGCTCTTCCTTTACTAGAAAAATATGATATGGTTGCTGTTATTTCTATCGTAGGTAAATATACAGATACCTATACAAAAAGCAATGAAGCTAATCCTAACTATGGTTATTTGCGATGGAAAGATATAAATGATTTAATGAAAAGTGGAAGATTTGAATTTCAAAATCATACTTATGAATTACATAATATTACAAAAAATCGAAGAGGCTGTATGAAAATGAAAGATGAAAGTTTTGAAGCTTATAAAACAGTCTTGTCTAAGGATTTATCTAAACTCCAACAGGAGTTTAATATAAATACTGGTTATATTCCTAATACATTCACATATCCATTTGGTGCTATTAGTAGCGATTCTATAGATATAATAAAAGAATTGGGATTTAAAGCAAGTTTATCTTGCAATGAGGGAATTAATTTAATAAGTAAAGATCCAAATTGTCTTTATGAGTTAAAAAGATACAATCGACCTAATAATATTTCAACTGATTCCTTTTTTAAGAAGATAAAATAAGCTTGTGGACCTAGACGTTCAATACTAAAATACAACCTAACAAGAACCTAAATTGTTAAACTTTTTGTATAACAATTTAGGTTCACTTTATTACATACGCTTTTTATTCTTTATATTTATTATTTATTTAAATTATCTTCATCTCTATTTTTGCAAGCTTTTACCCACAATATTCTCTTATCTTCATATTCTTCTATTTTATATGTTACGTCTGCTGTTTCTATAATTGGTTTTTCTCCATCTTCTGGAATTCTTCCCAGCTCTTCTGTAAGATATCCAGATAATGTATCATATTCTCCGTTTGGTATTTCTACTCCTAATATTTTTTTAAGCTCCGCAATTGTAACACTACCAGCTATTTCAAATGTATTATCATCTATTTTTTCATAGTCATTTTCTATTTCATCATATTCATCAAATATATTTCCAACTAGCTCTTCTATTATATCTTCCATAGATACAATACCTGCAGTTCCTCCATATTCATCTAATACTATAGCTATTTGCTTTTTGTTTTTTTGTAGCTCTTTAAACAATTCATTAATCAACTTGTTTTCAGAAACAAAATATGCATCTCTCATTATATCTTTTATTTTTACTTTTTTATTTGAGCTTACATATTTTAAAATATCTTTTATATAAATAATTCCTTTTATTTCATCGATAGTTTCTTCATATACTGGAATTCTACTATACTTGTATTCATCTAATTCATCTAATTTTTCTGTTATATCTTCTGAAATTTCTATAGCAAATATATCTTTTCTATGTGTCATAATTTCTGATACTGTTTTATCATTGAAATCAAAAACATTATTAATCAGCTCTTTTTCTTCTTCATCTATAGAACCTTTTTCTTCTCCAACGTCAACCATCATTCTTATTTCTTCTTCTGTTACAATTTCTTCTTCATTTTCGTTCACTCCAAATATTTTTGAAATAATATTTGTTGAAGCTGTTAGTAACTTTACAAATGGTGCTGTTACAATAGATATCGCTTTTATAATTCCTATTGTAAAATATGCAAATTTTTCATGGTATTTCATCCCTAATCTTTTTGGAACTAGCTCCCCAAAAACAAGTGTGAAATAAGATAATACCATTGTTATTATAATTATAGAGATTCCTTTCCAAGTTCCAATTCCTATACTTGGTACTAGATTATTTAAAATTGGTGCCAACTTTTCTGCAAATGCATCTGATGCAAAAGCACTTGATAAAAATCCTGCAAGTGTAATTCCAATTTGAATTGTAGCCAAAAATTTACTTGGATTTTTTAACATTTTTGATATTTGCTTTGCCTTTTTATCTCCTTCTTTAACCAACTTATCTATTTTTGCATCATTTAAAGATATAAAAGCAATTTCTGTTGCTGCAAAAAAAGCATTAACTAAAATTAATATTGCTAATATTATTATTTGAGCCATATTTATTTTGATTCTCCTTCTTCATTTTATTTTATACATTATATGAATTTAATATTATATTTTTTTTGCATATTTGTCAACTGTTTTTGGGGACGGAGATTTTCGGGGACGGAAATTTCGGGGACGGAGATTTTCGGGGACGGAGATTTTCGGGGACGGAGATTTTGGGGACGGAGATTTTGGGGACGGAGATTTTCGGGGACGGAGATTTTGGGGGACGGAGATTTTCGGGGACGGAGATTTTGGGGACGGAGATTTTGGGGACGGAGAAATTGGGGACGGAGATTTTCGGGGACGGAGATTTTGGGGACGGAGATTTTGGGGACGGAGATTTTCGGAGACGGAGATTTTCGGGGACGGAGATTTTGGGGACGGAGATTTTGGGGACGGAGAAATTGGGGACGGAGAAATTGGGGACGGAGATTTTCGTATCCGAAAATCTCCGTCCCCAATTTCCTTCCCCAATTTTCAAACAATTATTGAAGAGTGTCCCTTTTTCCCAATTCTGGGAAATCAGAACCGTCCCATTTTCCCACTTTCTCCCAATTCAAATATTCTTTACCAAAATGTCCATAATTGGTTGTTTTTCTATATATTGGTTTTTGTAAATCTAAATAATTTATTATTCCTCTTGGTGTTAAATCAAACTTTTTATAAATGATCTCTGCTATTTTGCCTTCTGGTATTGTTCCAGTTTTAAATGTGTCAACATAAATTGATATTGGTTTTGCTACTCCTATCGCGTATGATAATTGTATTTCACATTTCTTTGCTAGTTTATTTGCAACTATGTTTTTTGCTAGATATCTTGCCATATACGCAGCTGATCTATCTACCTTTGTTGCATCTTTTCCTGAAAATGCTCCTCCTCCATGTCTTGAATAGCCTCCATAGGTATCTACTATTATTTTTCTTCCTGTTAAACCACTATCCCCTAGTGGTCCTCCTATTACAAATCTTCCTGTTGGATTTATAAAATATTTTGTATTTTCATCAAGTAATTTTTTAGGTACAATTTCATCTATTACTTTTTCTTTTATATCATTTTTTAGCATTTCTAAATCCGCTTCTTCTTTATGTTGAGTTGATATAACTATTGTGTGAACTCTTACTGGTTTATCATCTTCATATTCAACTGTAACTTGTACTTTTCCATCTGGTCTTAAATAATCTATTATATTTTGTTTTCTTACATATGCTAATCTTTCTGCCAATCTGTGTGCTAATGAAATTGGTAATGGCATTAGCTCTTCTGTTTCATCACAAGCAAATCCAAACATAATACCTTGATCTCCAGCACCTTCTGATATTATATTCTCTCCTTCTTTTTGCTCTAATGACTTATCTACTCCTATTGCAATATCTGGTGATTGCTTTGATATATTTAAATGCACTTTACATGTTCTATAATCAATATCTAATTCACTATTATCATATCCAATTTCTTTTATAGCTTGTCTTACAATTTTTTCGATATCAACATCTTCTGCTATAGAGCTAATTTCTCCTGTTACTAAAATTTCGCCTTTTCCAGCTACTGTTTCGCAAGCTACTCTTGCATTTGAATCTTTTTCTAAATAGCTATCCAATATACTATCTGATATATAATCACATAATTTGTCTGGATGTCCTTCTGTTACACTTTCTGATGTAAATAATTTTCTCATAAAATTCCCTCTTTCTTAATAAATTCATATGTTAAATCATTTTTAAATCTTGCATTGTGATAGCTTTTGAATTCTTTTTTTATTGATTATTGTTTGCATTATAATCTTTTTAATTCAAAAATAAAACCTTTGGCGTTAATTAGTGCCAAAGGTTAATAATTTCGATTTTATAAAAATCATCAGCCAAAGCACTTTGCTTTGTCGGTATTAGCACCTTATTGTAAAACAGGTTGCTGTGGAGTCATTAAGCCGATTCTCTCGTCCACTCTTGATAACATATTATAATTATTATAGAGATGATTTGTATTTTTGTCAACATTAATTTATTTACATATGAACCTATCATCCATCACATTGCATATTATCATATTCTAATTTTTCAATTGCCTCTCTTATAAATATTTTACTTCTACCACAATTTGGATCATTTAAAGGACATCTATTTGCACATCCTCTACAATATTTTTTGCTTAAATATTCTTTTAATTTTTGCTCATCTATTTCCATTATAAAATTCCTTTCTTTTTTTACTGATTATATCATATGGCAGACTTCGTCCGCAACCTAAGTTTTAAAATCTTGTTTTTATTACATTTTTTTGCTGTAATAGCAGAAAAAATAGAAAATGCAAAAAGCAATAAATACTTTTTGCACTTTCTATTTTTAATGTTCAGCATCTTTTTTAGTAAAATGAACAGTTCCTCTTGGATGTTGTGGTGGAGCATAAATTGAAAATAATTTAATTGGTTCGTTTCCAGTATTAACTAAATTATGCCACTTTCCAGCTGGAATCACAAAGGCAAAATTTTCTCCAACCTTTTTTTGAAAATCCAAATTATTTTGACTATCCCCCATTTTTATTATACCCATTCCTTGTTCAATTTGTATGAATTGATCTACATTTGGATGCATCTCTAAGCCAATGCTTTCATTAACAGGAATGCTCATTAGTGTAATTTGCAAATGCTCACCTGTCCACAAAGCCCTTCTAAAAGCATTGTTTTGTCTTGCAATCTGTTTTATATTTGCAACAAAAGGTTTTGGACCATAATCAATTATATAATTTGAATTTGTATTTTTTTCATCACGATATTGGAAATTATAATAATTACCATAATTTCTATAAAACTTATTCATAATTTTATTCCTTTCATATATTTATATTTTAATATATGAATTTTTTAAAATTTTGTTAATATTTTTTAAAATTATGTTGTTTTTATGTTAACTATGTGTTATAATATATTTAGGTCAGAACGAGTAAAGAAGTTTGCTCTCAGGGCCATCTCTTCTAAACTATTCCATTACATATTTTTTGAATTTTATAAAAATTCTTTTAAGTTATTTTATTGTAATGCGGTAATAGTAATCTATAAGTAAAGGAGGATTTTATGGAAGAGGTTATTTAGAACTCTAACATCTTATATAGTTAAGTTGTTAGAGTTCATTTTTTATTTTATAATTCGAATTGAGAATTATACAAATCTGCATAAAATCCTTGTTTATTAATTAATTCTTCATGATTTCCTTGCTCTATAATATTTCCATCTTTCATTACTAAAATTAAGTCAGCATTTTTTATTGTAGATAATCTGTGTGCTATGATAAATGAAGTTTTTCCTTCTGTTAATTTATCCATTGCTTTTTGTACAAGCTCTTCTGTTCTTGTATCAACATTAGATGTTGCTTCATCTAATATTAAGAATGGCGCATTATCTATCATACCTCTTGCAATTGTAAGTAATTGCCTTTGACCTGCTGATACACTATCATTATCTGAGATTTTTGAATTATATCCATTTGGTAATGTTTTTATAAAATGATGTAATCCAACTTCTTTACAAACTTCTTCAACTTGTTCATCAGTTATATCTGTTCTATTATAAACAATATTTTCTTTTATTGTTCCATTAAATAACCAAGTATCTTGTAATACCATTGTAAATAAATCGTGTATATTTTCTCTGGTTAGTTCTTTTGTAGAAACACCATCTATTTTTATTTCTCCAGAATTAATATCATAAAATTTCATAAGTAAATTCACCATTGTAGTTTTTCCTGCTCCTGTAGGTCCTACAATTGCAATTTTTTGTCCTGGTTTTGCAACAGCTGTAAAGTTCTTTATTGTTGGTTTGTCATTATTGTCATATTGAAATACAACATTTTTAAATTCTATTTTTCCTTTTACTTTATTCTTATCTAGTGATTTTTTGATATTTTCTTGTGATTCCATTTCTTCTTCATCAACAAACTCAAATACTCTTTCACTTGCGGCTGCTGTAGATTGAAGTGATGTCATTGCTTGAGCTATTTGTGCTAATGGTGATGTAAATAATCTTACATAGGTAATAAATGCTACAATAACACCAAATGATATTACATCATTCGTTGTTAACAAAGCTCCTACAATACATACAGCAACATATCCAAAATTACCTATAAACTGCATAATTGGTTGCATTAATCCAGAAAAGAATTGGCTTTTACGATTGCTATCTGCAACTTTTTTATTTAATTTATCAAATTCTTCATCTGCTTTTTTTCTACCATTATATGCTTTTACAACATTTAGACCTGAATATATTTCTTCTATATGTCCATTTAAATTTCCAAGCTCTACTTGTCTTGCAACAAAGTATTTTTGTGACCTTTTTAATATAAGCATCATTCCAATAAAACCAATTAAGCTAGCAAGTATTGCAGTAATTGCCATTATCCAGTTTGTAACAAACATCATTACAATTGTTCCTAAAAATAAAGTTACACTACTTACTAAAGTTGCAAGTGATTGATTCATTGTTTGTGCTATTGTATCAACATCATTTGTTACTCTTGATAATACATCGCCTGTTTGATGTCTATCAAAATATTTTAATGGTAATTTATTTATTTTTTTAGAGATTCTGCTTCTTAAATTTCTTGCAAATTTATTTGCGACAACGGTCATAGATATTGATTGAATATATGTACATAATGCACTACATAAATAAATAATAACTAATATTAATGCTATTTGCTTTATTCTATCTATATTCATAAATGGTTTTACAACATCTTGAATAGACTCTGGCATTTGATCTATTTTACTATATATTTCATTTGCATCTGCGTTTTCACTTAAAGTACTCATTATGCTTATAAATTTGTATTGATCATCTGCTGATATTTTTGTTCCATCAACTTCAATTTCTGTAAATAATATATCTTTCATACTGTCTGGTATTGAAACATTTATATTTGTTTGGCTTGATTCTTCTCCATTTGATATTATTTCTGCCATCTTTTCTTCACTTAAATTTGCTTTTATTTTGTTAGATATTTCTTGCATATTATCTTTATTAACTACTAAACCTTTAGATATTTCATCTGTTAAATCTGATAATATATTTGGTGCACTTATTGACAAAATTGAACCAACTATTGCAAGAATTAATGCTGTAGCTATTATAATTTTATATCCACGTAATTCACTAAACAATCTTTTTAATGCTACTTTAAAATCTTTTGCTTTTTCACCAGGTCCCATTCCTCCTGGTCCACCCATTGGACCTCTTGGGCCTCTTCTAGGAGTTGTTATTCCACTTTTTTCATTATGCATTTTCCAATTCCTCCTTTGATAATTGTGATAGAGCTATTTCTTTATATACTTCGCAATTTTTTAATAATTCTTTATGTGTTCCCATTCCCACGCATGCACCATTTTCTAATACTATTATTTTATCTGCGTTCATTATTGTTCCAATTCTTTGTGCTACTATTAAACTTGTTGCATCTTTGGTATATTTTTTTAGCTCTTTTCTTAATAAACTATCAGTTTTGTAATCTAAAGCAGAAAAACTGTCATCAAAAATATATATTTCTGGATTTCTTGCTATTGCTCTTGCTATTGCCAGTCTTTGTTTTTGACCTCCAGATACATTTGTTCCACCTTGTGCAATATGCGTATTGTATTTTTCGTCCATTTTTTCAACAAATTCTTTACCTTGTGCAACATCTATTGCTTCTTTTATTTTTTCTTCTGATATAGAACCTTTCCCATTATCTCCATAAGAGACATTTGAATTTACTGTTCCATTAAACATTACGGCTTTTTGTGGTACATAACCAATTTTATTATGTAAAAATTCTTGTGTATATTCTTTTACATTAACACCATCTACTAAAACTTCTCCTTCTGTTGCATCATAAAATCTTGGTATTAAATTAATTAATGTAGATTTACCACTACCTGTAGACCCAATAAATGCTACTGTTTCTCCTTTATTTGCTCTAAACGATATATCTTTTAACAAATATTCATCTGCATCTGGATATTTAAATGATACATTTTTAAATTCTACTGTTCCTCTTTGATTTGTTATATCGTTGTTAATTTTTCCATCTTTTATTGTAATATCTGTATCTAGCACTTCATTAATACGATTTGCAGATACCTGTGCACGTGGTAACATCATAAATATCATAGCAAGCATTAAAAACGACATTATTACCTGCATTGCATATGAACTAAATACTATCATATCTCCAAATAATCCTAATTTATCTACCATTGAAGCCTCTCTTATTAAATAGGCTCCCACAAAATAAATTGCAAGAGGTAAACAATACATTACTATAAACATTGATGGTTGCATTATTGCAAATTTCTTTTGATTAAACAATTGTTGATTTGTTAATTTTTCATTTACGTTTTCAAATTTGTTTTCTTGATATTCTTCTGCATTAAATGCTCTTACAACACGAATACCATTTAAATTTTCTCTTGTTACTCCATTTATTTTATCTGTTAATTTTTGTACAATTTTAAATTTAGGCAATACTATAGCTACTAATACCGCAATTATAGATAGTAAAAAAACTACTGCAACACCAGTAATTGCACTCCATTGCCAGCTTTTATTTAAAATTTTAGTAACGGCCCAAATAGCAGTAATTGGTGCTTTTATCATGAGTTGTAATCCCATAGCAACTAACATTTGTACTTGAGTTATATCATTTGTAGTTCTGGTTATTAAACTACTTGTAGAAAATTGTTTAACTTCGTTCATAGCTAAATCTCCTACTTTGTCAAATAATCGTTTTCTTATTTTCATAGAAAAATTTGCTGCAATTGTAGATACTAAATATCCTACTATTACTGCAGAAACTAAACTACCTAATGCACAAGCCATCATATATGCTCCATTTTTAATAATTTCACTCATTTGACTTCCTTCTGTTTGTACAAGCACAGTTATTTCAGACATATAATCTGGCATTTTTAGCTCTAACCACACTTGAGCAATAATTAGTATAAAACTAATTATTGCTAAAATCCATTCTTTCTTTGTTAAATTTTTTAATAGTTTTATCATATTCTCATCCTTTCTGATTTTGAAAAAAAGTTGAGGGAAAAGGGGACGGTTCTGATTTCCCAGAATTGGGAATTTGGGACACTCTCAAACGCTCATTAAATATTAAATTAATTACTATATCAGAGGGTGTCCCAAATTCTCAATTCTGGGAAATCAGAACCGTCCCCTTTTCCACATTTTCTTCTTATATTCCTTCAATGTTTTTTTTCATTTTTTCTATTACATTAGAAAATGTATCTAATTCTTCTTTAGATATGCCTTCTGTTATTACCTTTTCCATTTCATCAATTTTTTTTTGATTTTGCAAAAAGACTTTTTTTGCTTCTTCATTTAAAATTATTTTCTTTTTTCTACTATCTTCTGAGTATGTAATTCGCTCTATAAGCTTATTTTTTTCCATTGTTTGTAATACACCAGATACAGTAGCTCTTCTTAAATTTAAAATATTCTCTAAATCTCTTTGATAAATATCCTCATTAATATGCTCTAATATATAACCAATAATTTGCATTTGAGTTGGTGTAGTTGTTTTAGATATATTGTCTATAACTACTTTTGGAGGTATAACTTGGTTTCTAAAAAAAACGCGCGCAATCATTTTTTCTAATGTTTTTATTTGATACAACACTTTATTCTGTTTCATAAAACCCCTCTTTTCATTTTGTAAATTGCCTTACAGTATATTATATATTATTACGGTGTGAAAAAATTGTCAACAGCCTTACAATCTTTTTCACAAAGATTTCACATTTTTTTCAATCCCGCATACATTTATTATTTTTCGTTTAAACCATTATGTTCCCTATCTTGAAAATTAAAGCAAAATGCTCGTATTAAATTCATTTAAAGCTTCAATAATTAAAGAGCCAAAGCAAAAAGCTTTGGCTCTTTATGATAAGTCTTATTTAATTTTATTGGCTTATGCGACTTACCATAATAATCATCCTTTTTTTATTCACACTTTTGATATCTGAGCTATTTTAATAGCATAGTTCTTTACTACTATTTATGGTATGTTTGTTGTGCTATCAAAATTCTCTGTTTTTTTAATTGTTTATCATCTACGTTTACCTAATCTTCCATGTTTTTTGATGATACATCATTTGCATCTGAGTAATCTGCTGTATTTTTCTGGAATTCTCCATTATGTAATATTTTCCACAGCAGGCTCTCAAAATCTTCCTCACACATAATCTTCTCAAATAAGGCTCTGGAAACTTTTTGATATTTTACTTGTCCATTCTTTTTCATTCTACATGCATATGGCGTAAAACCTGTCATTTTTGCTTTACATCCAAAGAACGGTGTCTTGCCAATTTGTAAAATATCTCTTTTTCCGTCTTTTATAAGAGGAGCTATGTCACGACTTTGAAAGTCAACTTCACGCAGTGATATGCAGTTTGCAAATGCATGATCTCCTATAGTTTCAATGCTCTTTGGGAAAACTACACGTTCCAAAGAATAACAATTCATAAAAGCTTGCGAATCTATGTTTTTTAAATTGCCATAGATAATAATTTCCTTTAATGATTTGCATCCTTTAAAAGCATTTTTTCCTATAGACACAAGGTTTTCTGGAAGAATTATTTGCCGAAGATGTGTACAATCAGAAAAAGCACCTTCCCCAATTGCAATTATTTCTGGAGAAAACATTACTTGAGACAAATCTGAGCATGATTGAAACGCCCAATCACCAATTGTTTCAAAGTCACCAATTACTACTTTCTTTAGATTAGAATGTGCAAAGGCACTTTCACCAATCTTAAAACGTTGATTTTCGTAATCTGGACTTATGATTGTTATTGCTTCAAAATCTTTTTTGTGAACATACTCACCACGTTCTGTTCCATTATACGTCTGATTAATCATTTTTTTCCTCCTTTAAGGTTTTGACTTTTGAATATTCGGATGACTATCTAAAAAAGATATGTATTTTATTATACTGCAAAATTCCTAATTTTGCAAGCTTTTTCAAATATATTCCAGGATAAAGACATGAATATATTCGCTCTAATGTCTAGTTAATAATTACAATTCAGTAAATCGTTAAATTTTTTAATATAGAGGAGTTTAAAGAAATATAAATATAAAAAATCACATTAATGTATTAATATTTTAATACATTAATGTGATTTTATTTCCATTTTTCTTTATAAATCCTTCATCCTTTAAATTTCTAATTTCTCGCATCATAGCACTTCTATCTACACTTAAAAAATCCGCTAAATCAGTTAAAGAAAATGGTAATAAAATGGTTCTAGACAAACTTCTTGTAGAAAGAATAGAAAAATATCCAAGTAGTTTATCTCGAATTGTCCTTTTTGTTAAAACTTCTATTCTAGTGTTTAAATTTGTTACTTTTTGAACTATTATTCTAGAAAAACTTTCCGTAAGCTTTTGATGGAATTTACAGTTATTTGTACATTTTTTATAAATATTGTCATATGAAAAAAATATAACTTCACAATTTTTTTTAGCCTCTACAGATAATTCATTATTAGTACTTATTATATAAAATGCTTCTCCAAAAATATCATTTTTTGTAAAGTGTTCGATAATTGATCTTCCTCCATTAAAATCATATCTTATTAAATCTGCTTCCCCACTCAAAAGTATACAAATTTGATTTCTCTTTTGAATATATGTTGTTATTATTTGATTTTTCTTAAAAAATTTTTTTTGTACATTTTTACAATTATCAGAAAAATCATAAAAAAATTCTTCAAAATCAATTATATCGTCCATAAAAACCCCTTATTTTTACTATTTAATAATTTTATAAATTTAGCAGTTTTTGATATATATAATAATTTTTAAATACTATTCTATAGTTAAAACTGTTAACTAGTAACTTTCTATTTGCTTTCTTACTCGAAATTATATAATATTTCAGTTGCAAATGCAACAAAATAATGTAATAAAAATGTAATAATTTTCTTTTCTTAGAGCTATCTAACTTATAGCATCGAAAAAAATTTTTTTCATTTTTTGGTGCTTTTGCAACAGAAAACTAAAAAAGTTGATATATAATAAACACATACAAATTGAAGGAGGTAACTTGGAAATGAAAATAATCAAAAGAGATGGAAGAATAGTAGACTATGATAGACAAAAAATTATGGTAGCAATTGAAAAAGCTAACGAAGATGTTAGAGGAAGACAAAAAGCTAGTAAGGAAGATATTAAAAATATCATTAATTACATAGAAGATCTAGACAAAAAAAGAATGCTTGTTGAAGATATTCAAGATATAATTGAAGAAAAATTAATGGAAATAGAAAAATATGAACTTGCAAAAAAATACATTGTATATAGATATACAAGAGCTCTTATTAGAAAACAAAACACTACAGACGAAACAATTTTAGGTATTATTAGAAACGAGAATAAAGAACTTGCAGAAGAAAATTCTAATAAAAATACAATGCTTGCTTCTACACAAAGAGATTACATAGCAGGTGAAGTATCAAGAGATTTAACAAAAAGATTATTATTACCAGAAAAAATTTCAAAAGCAAATGAAGAAGGAATTTTACATTTTCATGATTCTGACTATTTTGTTCAACCAATATTTAACTGCTGTTTAATTAATATAGCAGATATGTTAGATAATGGAACTGTTATGAATGGAAAAATGATTGAAAGCCCAAAAAGTTTCCAAGTTGCATGTACTGTAACAACTCAAATTATTGCAGCTGTTGCAAGTAATCAATATGGCGGTCAATCTGTTGATTTAAAACATTTAGGAAAATACCTAAGAAAAAGCTATATAAAATTTAAAGAAGAACTTGAAGAAAAATATAAAGATAAATTAAGTAATGATATAATAGAAGATTTAGTTCAAACTAGATTAAAGGCTGAACTAAAAGCTGGAGTTCAAACTATCCAATATCAAATAAATACTTTAATGACAACAAATGGTCAATCTCCTTTTGTAACATTATTTTTACATTTAGAGCCAGATGATCCATACATAAAAGAAAATGCTTTAATTATTGAAGAAGTTCTAAGACAAAGATATGAAGGTATAAAAAATGAAGCTGGAGTTTATGTAACACCTGCATTTCCTAAATTAGTATATGTATTAGATGAATTTAATTGTTTAAAAGGTGGCGAATATGATTATTTAACAAAACTTGCTGTTAGATGCTCTTCAAGAAGAATGTATCCTGACTATATTTCAGCAAAAAAAATGCGTGAAAATTATGAAGGTAATGTATTTAGCCCAATGGGTTGCAGAAGTTTCTTATCTCCTTGGAAAGATGAAAATGGAAACTATAAATTTGAAGGTAGATTCAATCAAGGTGTTGTAAGCATTAACTTACCTCAAATTGCTATAATTGCAGATGGTGATGAAGATATATTCTGGAAATTGTTAGATGAAAGATTAGAGCTTTGTAAAGAAGCCTTAATGTGTAGACACTATGCCCTACTTGGTACTGCATCTGATATAAGTCCAATCCACTGGCAATATGGAGCTATAGCTAGATTAAAAAAAGGTGAAAAAATTGATAAATTATTATATGGTGGATATTCAACAATGTCACTTGGCTATATTGGAATATACGAAATGACAAAATTAATGACAGGATTATCTCATACCGATCCAATTGGACATGATTTTGCTTTAAGAGTTATGAATCATTTAAGAGAAACAACAGATAGATGGAAAAAAGAAACAAATATTGGATTTGCTTTATATGGTACTCCTGCAGAAAGCTTATGCTATAAATTTGCAAGAATCGATAAAGAAAGATTTGGAACTATAAAAGATATTACAGATAAAGGATATTATACAAACTCATATCATGTAGATGTTAGAGAAAAAATCGATGCATTTGATAAATTATCATTTGAAAGTGAATTTCAAAAAATATCTTCAGGTGGCTCTATATCTTATGTTGAAATACCAAATATGCAAAATAATGTTACTGCACTTGAAGAAGTTGTTAAATTCATATATGACAATATTCAATATGCCGAATTTAATACAAAATCAGATTTTTGCCATGTATGTGGTTTTGATGGTGAAATTACAATAAATGATGATAATGAATGGGAATGCCCTAACTGTGGTAACAAAGACCATTCAAAAATGACAGTTGTTCGTAGAACTTGTGGATACTTAGGTGAAAATTTTTGGAATGCTGGAAAGACAAAAGAAATTAAACAAAGAGTACTTCATTTATAATTTATAGCTGTGGAAAAGGGGACGGTTCTGATTTCCCAGAATTGGGAATTTGGGACACTCTCTGAAATAGTAATTAATAAATTTATTTATGCAAATTTTGAGGGTGTCCCAAATTCCCAATTCTGGGAAATCAGAACCGTCCCCTTTTCCACACGAGAAAGGAAGAGCTACAAATGAATTATGCAGATATAAAAAGAGTTGATGTTGCAAATGGTGAAGGAGTTAGAGTTTCCGTTTTTGTTAGCGGATGCAATCATCATTGTAAAGGTTGTTTTAACCAATGCGCATGGGATTTTAATTATGGCAATAAATTTACTGAACACGAAATAGATAAAGTTATTAATTATTTAGATCACGACTATATTTCTGGTTTATCTCTTCTTGGAGGAGAGCCTTTAGAGCCACAAAATCAGGAAGGATTACTTCCTTTGGTAAAAAAAGTTAAAGAAAAATTTCCTGATAAAAATATCTGGTGTTATACTGGATTTGATTTTGAAAAAGATGTTGTTGGTAAAATGGCTAAAGAAAATGAAACTTCTAGTGAATTATTAAAATATCTTGATGTCGTAGTTGATGGTAAATTTGAACAAGATAAAAAAGATTTAAAATTACGTTTTAGAGGTTCTTCTAACCAAAGAATAATTGATGTTAAAGAATCTTTGAAAGAAAAACATGTTGTAGAATTTAAACTCGCATAAAAAAAATAACTTTGAATTGTAACAAAAAATGGCTGTTTTGTCGAATTTTCTGTTTTTTGTATTGACTTTATTACTGCTTCATGGTACAATTCGTTCATTCCCAATTCGCGGAGGCGAAAATATTTATTATTGGAGGACAAAAAAATGCAACAGCGAACGATGTCAAAAAAGATTCGATTTGCCTTTACGTCGGAGGCAAAACGAGATGATGCTTTAAAGGAGTTATCCGGTTCATCAAAATTCCGGCATTTAACTACAAGCATCCTCAATACGACTAACGGCTCAGAACCGTGCTATTACCTGTTTGTTCAGACAACAGGCTCACTTATTTATGATCTTGTTGCAAAAGACTCCATTGCGGCAATTATGAACAAGTACGGTGGCGACAGAGCTTAATCGTTATCCTATCTGCTGCATTAAGGCACATGGCTTATAAACCATGTGCCTTCTTTTATTTTAATATACTTATATTTTTTCCCCTATTTTATATGCCCTAATAATTTATGAAAAATATATTATCTCATATGGTACCAAGAAATTTGATACTTTAAAATTTGGAACATATTTATGTGTTTTTCTTGTTCCAATAATTAAATTCCTTTTCATTTTCGGAAATTCTGAATTTTCTTTTTTTCTCATTTCTTCAATATTATTGTGATTATCAATTATCACTTTATGAACATCTTTATATTTTTCTAATAATTCCTTCCCTAATTCATAATTTTCAATTACTTGTTCATAATATATTTTTTCTGGAATAAACAATTAAATCCCCCCTACAATTAATATTTTTTGTAGAAGTGATTTAATTATACTTATTTTGAGTAAATTATATTATTCTTTCATTTAATTTTTTCTTTAAATCAACACTCTCTTTTATACATAATTCCTCTGGTATATCTTGTTTTATTTCAGTTATTTTTATGTTCCTCCCTATTTTTCCACCATTTATAATTATTTTACTATATTTTCACATATTATCAATAACTTTAAAAATAGTAAATCCTATTTAAATCCATTATTATTTAATCAAATTTTTTTAATGATCTTCCACTTATATTACTCTCGCATTTTTTCTATTTTTTCGTCTGTAAAAGGCACTTTTACTTGTGTTAAAGTTTTTATTTTGTACATAACTTCATTTTTTATCAATAGGCAATCCCCCTTTCTTTGCACGAAAAAGAAGTACTTGCTTTTATACAAATACTCCTTATAGTTTATATTTAATTAAATTTTAGAAACTTTTGTTCTTTTACAATATTGTAATATTTCTTCTAAAAATATTGTAAAATAAACATGGTTTTCTTCCTCGTATAAAATAGATTATTACTCATTAATAAAATTACAATTCTAAGTCTTCATCACTAATTAATTTTACTTTATCACTCTCGATAGATTGAGTATGGTTTTGTTTACTAATAT
Organism: Clostridia bacterium; assembly: GCA_017937285.1. GTDB lineage: Bacteria > Bacillota > Clostridia > TANB77 > CAG-508 > CAG-492. Next base: position 4,355 of record JAGBDU010000011.1, on the reverse strand, counting down.
CATTTGCTTTTACTTTTGACTTTTTTCTTTCAATTGATATCTTTGTCTCTATATCAGTAAAAAAATGTTCAAAATCAAATTGCCCCTGATATTTTCTACACATTATTCTTCCATATACTTTTTTAAAATTTTCCTTATCTTTATTATATATTTCGATTAACTTATTAGCTCCAACCATGCCATTGATGAATCTGAGATTATTTTTTGGCCTGTTTACTTCTTCTCCTTCGATAGAAGCAATTATTCCTCTTAAATTTCCATTTAGTTGCTCTGGGCTACGTTTTAATTTTTTCATTAAATTTCTTTGTGTTAAGCTATGATTTTTCATCATTTCTACTATAATATCAATATCTTTCAGTTGGTAAGCTCTCTGTTTTTGATTATTATTTACCCAATTATGATCATCCATATCTTGTGGTGTAATTATTCCTTTATCAACTAAATATTCTCCCAATAAAAATTCTATAAATCTTGTATTAACTTCTGCCAACTTTTCATCTTCGTTTTCTCCTGCACGCTCCATTAAATGCATAAATTCATGTGCAATTGTATAATATGTTGTATAATTTTGACACAGTTCGATATCACAAACAATGTCTTTTTCGGTTCCATCAGGCATTCTCTTTTTGATTGGATTCTTTGGATTGTATGTAACACCTCCTGATGCAATTGAATTAGTATTTATTGAATTTCCACTTATATCTTTTGGTGGCTCAATAAAAATTTTACTGCTATGTGTATTGTAAAGTTTATTTATAGTATCTCCCATTTCACTGCTAATGGAGTAATAAAAATCTATAATTGTATTAACTATATTATTTGCACTTAATGTGTGATTAAAGCCATTTAATGGCTTTCCACCAACTTTATATATTTTATTATTTATAACTTCATCGATATTCTTTTTATCCAAATTATCAAATTTTATGGGATTTTCATTTAATAACCTTTTTAATTTTTTTATAATGAAATAATTTCTAATTATCATAAATTTATGTTTTTGAGATTTAATTAACGAGTTATTCATTATTTCAAATACCTCCATTCATAGAAAAAAAATTACTATTATCTTTAATTAATTGTAAGTTGTTTTACTAAAAACCATAAATATTCCATTCTGCAGGCATTTTACAAGTTGCACAAACATCTTCAGTGTATATAGGAATATAACACATAATTACTGTCTGTATTATAAATAATAACAATAAAACTATTATTTTTCTTTTACTTATTTGTTTTTTCAAATTTAAAACTAGATATATTAGTTCAATCAATAATACTATCAAAATCCAATTTATCCTTACATAATTTATATCCTCTATTAAAGGATACTTATTATTTGTAATAAATCTTGTAAACATTATTATAAACCTTATTATTATATAAATAATATTTAAAATATTTATTGCTAACAATGTATTGTATATTTTTTTAATCATATAAATCTACCTCCATTTATTAAGCTATAATTTAGATGCATTATCACATTAATTTTGTTGGCATTTTTTCATAGTTTTGTAATCTTCTTATTTTCTTCAAGTAGAATCTATTTCACTTTTTTCTCACTTAATTCTTGTTGAAGGATTTTTAATTCATCATCGCAAAGTCTACAAAATCACTTAGATAATGTAATACATCTGTGTCTTTTACTTTCATGTTTTCTAACTTACTTATTAATTTATGTGGTGCTGTAAAATATGTAGTCAATGCTTCATCAACTCCTAGACTTTCGAAAATTTTTCTAACAAAATCAACTTGTGTTTTATATCTATCTGGATCAATTACCTTATCTCCAACCATTTCTGTAACCAACCTTGCAATATATTCTGTCGCACCTTCACTTATTTGATTATGCATTATTCTATTATGTGGATTTTTATTTTGATTTATTTCAATTGTAGATATTCCATTAAAAGTAATTGTGGCATTACTGCTAATCAGATTATTTACATTTGCAATATAATTTCCGAAATCTTGCATTGATTGACTATTATCCACCATTGCATTAATATATTTAGAATCGCCATCAATATGAACAATATCATCACTTGTCAATTCCGATGCTTGTAAGATACTTTTTTCCATAACATGTGTCCATTCATGAAATATTGTTCCTCTAATATCTGATAAATCATGCAAATCTATTCCGCTTAATGTATAGCTAATTCCTGCACTATTTACAAAGTTCTGTCTATTGTCAAACAATACAACTGCACATTTTGTTTTTCCATCACTATCTATGTATGTAGGTCCATCGCTTGTAACTTGCTTTTGGGCGTTACTCTTTTTTGTAGTATGAGTATCAATAGTTGCTTTTCCGATCTACTAGCTCAAATTAAATATTTTTTTGAAAAAGTTAATTATTTTTTTATAAAAATTTTCTTTTTTCACTTCAATAGGCAAGTCGCTATTATTTATAGCATATTTTGAATTATCATTTTCTGTTTTATTGATTTCTTTTGTTTTAAAAATATCACTATTGTATTTTGCACGTTTTTCTTCTTCGATTTTTTCTCTATCATATCTTTCTTTAGCTTGTATTCTTTCTTTTTGATATGGTGTAGCCCAATAATCTCTAAATATATTAGCTAATATTGCTTTTGTTTCTTCTAATAATTCTTGTTCTTCAAAACTTTTATTTATATCAATCGAAAAATTATAAGTATTATCCAATTTAGCATTAAATACATCAATCATTGTTTGTGGTATTTTATCAACACTTTCTTTTGGTACATATTTTAATATTTCTATTACTTCTTTATAGGCTTTAGGATAATTATTCTCCATCTAAACTTACTCCTTCTCTTTGGTTTTCTTCTAATTTATGTACTTTTATATCTTAGCATACTACAATTTGTGCTTCTTCTTTTAAACTTTATCAATCTGTATCTGTGTCATTATTTATCACTTTTCTCAATTTAATCAAATTATACCATACATTTTATTATTTGCAACTCCTCAAAAATATTCAATCACAGACATTACAACCGAAAAAAGCATTAAATAAGCAAAGCTTTACTTTGACAATCTTTTTAAATTTTTAATAAAAATTTTTCTTTTCCAAATTTATTTTTACTTTTAAAAAATATTTTATCAATTTTCTTTGCGCGAAAAAAGAAGTACTTGCTTTTGTACAAATACTCCTTATAGTTTATATTTAATTAATTTTTAGAAACTTTTGTTCTTTTACCTTATTGCAATATTCACATAAAAGATAATCTCTTTTAATCTACAAAACTATACGAAAAAACTATTTATCATCATTATTTTCTTCTTTTATCCCTCTTGAAATTTCCTTTACAATTATTTTAGCTGCTTTTGCCTCTGAAGGAGCCATTTTTTCAATTCCCTCTTCAGCAATAGGTCTAATTTGTTGTGCTTGGAAAGCCATAATCTCTCTTTGCTTCGTAATCATATATATTGAAGCAGATATTGTTAATGAAATAAATATTATAAAAATACCAGGTATATATAAAAATGCATACTTTTCTGTTGTTTTATTTAATTCATGTATTTCATTGTTCTTGTTTGACTCTTTATACTTCCTTTCAATATCCCACAACTTCTCTTGATAATCTGAACGTGTTTTATTCAAATTTGATATTTCGTTATTTTTTTTATTAATTTCTGTTTCTTTTGAATAATATCTGTCACTAAACCCATTATCCTCATTGAAAATCTTTCTTTGTTCAATCCTTAGTTTATCAATCTCATATTTTATAGTATCAACCTTCTCTTCTATCTGAATCATATCATTTCGAATTTGATCTGCTTCAGAAGATTTCGCTGCATATTTTTGCTCTATTTGCTGTATTTTTGGCACATTTATTTTTTTTATTTCATTGGTTTTAACTATTCCAAATACTATAAACCCACTTCCTACCATCAAACCAACTATAAAAATCACTAAAGCAATTCTTGAAATCTTCTTTTTAGTTTTTAAATAAGACTCCTCATTTAAAAATTCTTTTTTCTCCATAACAACCTCCTCAAAAAAACAATACTTACAACTTCATGCTCTAATTGTTATACCATATATAAAATATTTCTACAATAACTTTCATATATCTGCCTTATGATATGAAGTATATTACTATTTTATAAATTTAATCTTTTTTAATTTTTTATAAACAATAAATCCTATAGTTGCTACTACTGCTATTAATATTATTATAATATTACTCTTACCATATTGTCCAAATGGTGTTTTACTTGGTGTTTTATCTATATTGTTATTATTATTTATGTTATCTGAATTTATGTTATCTGAATTTATATTTTCTTTATCTCCTTGGTTTGTACTCACATCATTTTCAGAATCACTTTGATTATTATTACTATTATTACTATTATTA
>JAGBDU010000010.1 GCA_017937285.1 Clostridia bacterium | reverse complement strand
GTTATTATTATTTGAAGAAGATCCTCCGCTTCCTCCACTACTTGAAGTATAATGTGGAATTATAGTAAAAGTTGAAGCTGATAAATTAACTCCATCAAAAGATGATGTCTTTGGAGTAACTGCTATACTCTTTACCATTTTGCCTTCTGAATAAAAAGATATCATATTTCTATTAGCACAAATTTTATTTTCTTTACTTGCACTTAAAAAATTATATATTTCTACTAAAATTTCATCTGATACAAAATAATATTTTGCTAAATCATAACATCTTTTTTTACGTATTACTTCATTATATGTTTTAGGTATTATATTCTTCATATTATTCCTCCATATCTAAATAGTAAAATTCTATATTTTGAAAAGGTAAATTAATTGCTTTAATATGATAATAAGCATTATTTTTTTGTTTTGTATAATGATAATCTCTTAAATCACTTGTAGTGAAAAAAATATTGTTTGGATTCTCCTGTGATATAAATTTTCTATATGAAAATAGTAAATTTTTTAAATCAAAACAGTAAAACTCTTCTTTATCTGATTTAGTTTGTTCAAGTACATTTTTAAATACTTGATGTGTCATTACATGTTTTTGTTTGATTCTGCCTTCATCACCATATTTTATTAAATCTCCACTGAGCAACATTATATATAAAGAATTGTTTTGTGGATATAGGCTTTGCTCTTCCAACATATTTTTTCTAATATATAACTTAATATTTGTTTCTGGTGTTATATATAATATATCTCGAGTATTTTTTAGTATCTGAGATTTAAGCCAATATTCTTGTTCATCTACTTTTAAAATAAATGATTTTTCGTCATATATGTATTTTAACTTTGAATCTTGCTCTATTAAACTTTGTAAACTTATTTCATCATCATTTTCTGCTTGTGGAATATATTTTTCCATAATATCTGGATGCATTTTTGATATGTAATCGTATTCTGCCTCACCATTATTTTTTTGTTCATAATTTCTATTTTTATATAACTCTTGTTGTAATTTACATGTATATGATTTATTTGTTTTATATACATTTTTAACAAATGGACATCCGGTCTTACACAAATATAGATATCCGCAATTTACACATTCATCATTAAATGGCATTTGATTATGCATATCAAATATTTTTGTGCGAGCTGTTTTCATTATTTCTTCTACGGAATTTTTATAAATATTTCCATAATAAAATTCTTTATGTTTTTGTCCTCTTACACATGAATATATGTCTCCATTTTTTTCTAGTAAGAAAAATTTTTCACCACAATTATCGCAGTTTGTACAATATTCTGGTCCGAATTCATTAAACCAAGCTCCATTAACTCCTGCATCTAAATTAGTATTATCAAATTCTTTATGCATTCTTTTGAAGAACTCGACTTGTTCGTCCTCTGTTAATGGTGTTAATAGTTCATTTGAATTATAATCAAATCCTATCATAAAATTAAAGTCGTTCATATCTAGAGGCGTATTTTTATCAAGATATTTTATATCATTAATAATTTCATCTATTAATTCAAAATGCTCTTTAAAAATTGTTGCTGATACTTTTTTATTATTTGGAAGTTCACTTAATTTTTGAATATTTTGCAATATCTTCTGTAATGTTGATTCATTATTTTTTGTTACTCTAAATTTGTTATGTAATGAAAATGGCAAATCTAAGCTTCCACTTATTGAAACATTGTATTTTTTTATCGTTTCAAAATGTTTATCTAAATTATATAAATTTGTTTTTATGTGTGGTTTTCCTACTTTAAAATTATTGTTTTCTAATAGCTCTTTATTTTCATTATAGTAATCTGATATAAATTTTATTAGCTCTTCAAAATCTTCTTTACTTAATGTTGTTACTTCTCCTCCATGAAGAGATATGTTGAATGGAATTATATTATCTGCTTTTAATTTATCAACTGCATATTTTAATGTATCAATTGCTTTATATTCTATAGATTCATCTATTGTATTATCTTCTAAATAACAATATTTGCATTGCATATTACATGCCATTGTTGGTACATATAATAAATGAATAAATTTTTGTTGTTCCATATATTCCTCCCTAAGAGCTTTGTTTTTTAGATTTATTATTTTTATTCGCTTTCGTTTTTTATTTTGTTTACACTCTTTGGTTTATTTTTTTTAATTTGATTTATTTGTTCTTGTGTTATTATGTTAATTGTATTATATATACGATTAGTCGTTACTGCGTTTTTTACATTATTAGTTGTTACAGGAATCTTTACTTGATTTATCAGATTTATTTCGTTTCTTTTTAATGTTGGACTACCTTTAAATGCATTTTCTGCAATATTTGTTACACTTTTTGGTATATATATTTCTTTTAATAGTGAACAATCCCTGAAAGCGGAACTTCCTATTTCTCTTAATGTTGATGGCAGTTTAACTTCTATTAAACTTGAACAACCTTCAAATGCATGACCACCTATTCTCGTTACTCCGGTTGGAATATCTATACTCCTCAAAGATCTACAATATTGAAATGTGTTACCTTTTATTTCTCTTATTTTAGGTGGCAAATCTATCTCTGTTAGTGAAGTACAATTAATAAATGTTTCACCATGAATTTCTGTTATATTATCATGTAGTTTTATCCACATTAGTGATGAACAATCTTCAAATGTATTTCCATTTATTACAGTTACTCCTTCTGGAATTGTTATATTCTTTAATGATTTGCAACCTTTAAAAGCTCCTCCTCCAAGATATGTAAGATTTTTTGGTAATTCTACTTCTTTTAAATTTTTATCATTTTTAAATGCTTTACCTCTTATTGTTTCAATTGTGTCTGGTAAATTTACTTCTTTTAAGGATGAAATATTTGCAAATGCATCTCCTCTAATTCCTAATACTTTTTTTCCGTTATGAGTTTCTGGTATAGTTATTGTTTCGGAATTAGTTAAACCTGTAGCATAAAATCTAACATAATATCCATCTTCATATTTTTCATAAAAAATTATTGGATTTATAAATATTAATAATGGTAATAATATAGAAACAACTATACATGATATTGAAACTATAAATTTTCTTTTTTTGCTCACAGTTCCTGATGCAATAATGCTTGCTACAATATCTGAAATTTCATCATCAGGTCTTGCTTTTAGCTCTTTTTTTATGTATTGTATTGTGTTATATTTTTTCATAAATGAAAGATATACCCATACATTTATTACTTCTAGTAAATACATATATTTGGGTAAATGAAAAAATATTAGTGCTATAAATATAAAATTTAGTATTGAAAAAATTATTGTTAATCTTAATCTCTTTGTTTCTACTGCTTTGATATCATTACCATCATAGTTGGATTTTTTTAGTTCTATCTCTATTATATCTTCAATTATTTGATCTTCACTTTTTAAATATTCTGATTCAATAACTAATTCTTTATCTAACTGTTGTATATTTGTTTCATTTAACACAGTTGATGCTGATGTAATCGTTGATGTTTTATTGTTTTGATTTGATTTACTATAATACATAATTATTCCGATTATTATTACTACTATTATAAAAGACATATTTTCAACTCCTTTTAAGATTATATCATCGTACTCAAATTTGTTCATTAAATTTATATTTAACCCAATAACTAATTATATATATAAGTTACTGTGGCTTTTATACATAAAAAATATATCATTAATATTCTAATATAACTCAATTTTTTACGCAATACTTTAGAATAAATTTTGTAGATTTTTATAATCATATATATATAATCTACTTATTGCTCAATTATATATTGCATTTTTGTGCAATAATAAAAAACGAGATAAGTCGCATAAAGTATTATTTTCTAATTTACTTTATTGACTTATCTCTTTTTTATATATTATATTTTTAATTTCTTTAATTAAAATTTCAGCTAATAATAATATCAATATTCATTTAATATTATTCATGCTGTGTTTAACTTATACTAATTAGAATTTTTAATCAATTCTGTTTTATCATGTAATCTAATTAGATTAGGATTTATATACATACTCCACCTGTGTCCGCTGAAGTAAATTGTAATATGATTATTTATGAGTACATTATATAAAAGTTGTTTGATTATATTTGAAATATTAATAAATTTAATGCTTAATCCTATTACAGTTTTCAATTATATAACCTTTTATGCTTTATGTCAAGTATTTTTCTGTTTTTTAGTAACATTTCATTATTTTATTGATTTACTATTATTATATATCTCATTTGGACAAATATCTGCACCATTTTACCATTCAATGGATAGTCCTGCTATTTTTACTTTTTTAAATTGTTTGTAATCTTTTAAACTTTCAAATTATATAAAGTTTAAATATGGTTTTACATCAAATACTCTTTGCTCATTATTGTCAACAGTAATTAATAATTCATAATTTTCTAAAACATTAACTTCTATAGCTTTAGGTAGCATAAAATTATTACTTCAATCATTCTTTTATTCAATTACAATTTTATCATCTTTAGCAGTTATCTTAGCAAGTTTATTTGGTAAAATTTTGCCATCTAAAATTGCTTCTGCAATTTTATCTTCTACCATATTTTGTATAGCCCTACGAAGTGGTCTTGCTCCATAATTCGTATCTATACCATTTTTAGCTATTAGCTCTTTTGCTTTGTCATCAATTTCTATTTTTATATTTTGCTCTTTTAATCTTTTTTGAACTGTATTTAGCATAATATCTATAATTTGTTTTATTTCATTTTCTCCTAATTTATGGAAAACTATAATTTCATCTATACGATTTATAAATTCCGGCTTAAATTCCTTTTTTAGCTCTGCCATTACTGCTTTTTTGCTTTCTTCATATTCGTTTTGTGCTGCATTTTTTTCATCTGTTTCTGCACTAAATCCTAGTGATTTTTTTTCTGATAATAGCCTTGCACCTACGTTTGATGTCATTATAATTACTGTATTTCTGAAATCTACTGTTCTTCCTTGGCTATCAGTAAGTCTACCATCATCTAAAATTTGAAGTAACATATTCATAACATCAGGATGAGCTTTTTCAATTTCATCAAATAATATAACAGAATATGGTTTTCTTCTAACTTTTTCTGTTAATTGACCTGCTTCATCAAATCCAACATATCCTGGAGGAGCTCCTATCAATTTAGCCACAGAATGTGATTCCATATATTCAGACATATCTATTCTTATCATTGAATCTTCATTGCCAAATAAATTTTCTGCTAAAGCTTTTGAAAGCTCTGTTTTACCAACACCAGTTTGCCCTAAAAATAAGAATGAACCTATTGGTCTATTTGGATCTTTTAATCCTAGTCTACCTCTTCTTATAGCTTTAGATACTGCAGAAACTGCTTCATCCTGACCTATTACTCTTTCATGTAACGAATTTTCTAGATTTTTTAGTTTTTCATTTTCGTCTTGAGTTAATCTTTTAACAGGAATATTTGTCCAACTAGCTATAACTTCTGCAATATCTTCTTCTGTTAAAGTTGTTACTGCTTTACTATTTTTATTTTCCCATTTTTTCTTTTCTTTTTCTAATTTTTCTCGAGTGCTATGTTCTTTATCTCTTAAACTTGCTGCTTTTTCAAAATCTTGAGTTCTAATTGCTTCATCTTTTTCTTTAGATAAATTTTCAAGTTGCTCTTCTATTTCTCTTACATTATCTGGTATAGTATATGTTTTCATTCTTAATTTTGATGCTGCTTCATCAATTAAATCAATTGCCTTGTCTGGTAAAAATCTATCTGTAATATATCTTACAGATAATTTAACAGCTGAGTCAATTGCTTCATCTGTAATTTGAACATTATGGTGAGCTTCATATTTATCTCTGATGCCTTTTAAAATTTTAATTGTATCATCTGAACTTGGCTCTAAAACAGTAACTGGACTAAATCTACGTTCCAGTGCACTATCTTTTTCTATATATTTTCTATATTCATTTAAAGTTGTAGCACCAACTAATTGAACTTCACCTCTTGCCAAAAGTGGTTTTAAAATATTTGCAGCATCAACAGCTCCCTCCGCAGATCCAGCACCAACGATTGTATGAATTTCATCAATAAATAAGATAACATCACCAGCTTTTTTAACCTCATTTAAGCACTTTTTAATACGCTCTTCAAAATCACCTCTATATTTAGCACCAGCAACCATACTAGATATATCTAGAGTAACAACTCTTTTATTTTTAAGCATCTCTGGTACATCATCAGAAACAATCTTTTCGGCTAGCCCCTCAACAACTGCTGTTTTACCAACACCAGGTTCACCTATTAAACAAGGATTATTTTTAGACCTTCTAGATAAAATTTGAATAACCCTATCAATTTCATCTTTTCTACCAATAACAGGATCAAGCTTACCTTCTCTTGCTTGTTTAGTTAAGTCTGTTCCATATTGATTTAATGTTTGTGTAGAATTATAACTTCCACCTGATTTTGTAGATTTTTTATTTGAAGAGCTATCACTTTCGCCTTCTTTTAAGACTTTTACAATTTCATTATAAAGTTTTTGAGGATTAATACCTAAATCCATCATTATTCTAACAGCAACACTATCTCCTTCAACCATAATACCAATTAATAAATGCTCTGTTCCAATATATTCACAACCTAATTTTTTAGCCTCTAAAAAAGCATTTTCAATAACTCTTTTTGTTCTTGGTGTAAATCCCATAGGTTCATCAATGCTTTCTTCAGACCTTCCAATTAGCTCTTCTATTTCATCTAAAATTTTGTCAGAAGTCATCCCTTGGTTTTGAAGAACTTTACTAGCAATACCAGTATTTTCTTCTACTAAACCATAAAGTAAATGCTCTGTTCCAATATAATTATGTCCTAAGCTAGCTGCAATATCATTTGCAATTTGAATAGCCTTTTCGGCTCTATTTGTAAATTTATATGTCATTTCAACTTCCCTCCTTAAATAATATTAATAAAAATATAAAGCACTCACTAGAAAAAGAGGCAGTAATTAGGAACTATGGGGGGTGATATATATTATTTTTACGTGAACTAGGGTGGGGACCGACAAGCTAGATTCTGTTGATTTTGCGAGCGAATAGCGAAGCAAAATTTACAGAATCTTCGCGGTTGGGGTGAACTAAAAATAATATATATCACCCCCCATAGTTCCTAATTACTGCCTCTTTTTCGGAAATTCAGCACATACTAAAAACTACAGCTATTGAGCTAAAATTTTCTTAATAACTTCACATCTTTTAATATCCCTATCAAAAGCATTAAGCTGACTACCATCATACTTTTGTAGATTTCCAGGTTTAGTATAAAGTTCAAGCTTTTTTACTTTACTGTCATCTAATTCAGTTATAATTCCTAAATCTGTACCAAGCTTAATGTCAGAAAGTAACTGTCTACATTCATCTGATGTAAGTCTTCTAGCATTTGCAAGTATTCCATATGATCTATAAACTCTATCTTCTAGCTCTAATGGCTTTTTGGTTAAATACTTTCTTGCTAGTCGCTCTTGCTCTATAATTTTGTCTGTTATAGTTTTTACATTTTTCATTATTTCTTTTTCAGATAGACCTAATGATTGACTATTAAATATTTGGTATACATCTCCTTTGCTTTCTGTTCCTTCTCCATAAATACCTCTGATATTCATTCCAAAATTATTTACAGCTCTTAAAACTTTAGATATATTTCCCGTTAAAGTAAGAGCTGGTAGATGTACCATTATAGATACTCTCATTGCTGTGCCTACATTAGTAGGACATGCAGTTAGGTATCCATATTTTTCATTATAGGCATAATTTACCAATTCACTTAATTTATCGTCAATTTCAGTGATAAGACCTACTAGATTTTCAAGCTCTAATCCTGCACTAAAAACTTGCAATCGTAGATGATCTTCTTCGTTAACCATTATGCAAATGTTTTCGTCATCATTAATTAATATCGCTTTATTTGGTTTTGAATTCATTGCAAAATCTGGACTTATTAAATGTTTTTCCATTAAACTAATTTTTGTAATATCATCTATATTTTCTAGTTTTAAAAATTTTAATCCATATCCTAAACTAGGAGTAATTTCTTCCATTTTTTCCAAAACATTTTTAGATTCATCCTTTAAAGTTTTATTTGGAAAATTATATTCTATTAAATTTCTTGCAAGTCTTACTCTGGAACTGATTACAACATCAGAATCTTTTCCATTTTGTAAATACCAATTTGACATACTAAATCACATTCCTTTCTTTATTGTATCTTTTTTATTTCATCTCTAATTTTTGCTGCATCTTCATATCGCTCTTCTTTTATTGCTTTTTGTAAATCTTTATTTAATTTGTCTATTTTTTCCTGCTTTTCATCTACTTTTTTAGTTTGTGTTTCTTCTTTTTGAATATCAATTTCCTTTACAATATTTTTTGGAGCTCTTCCTGTATGTTTATATGAACCATGCAAATTTTTTAATATTGCATCTAATCTATCTGAAAATGCATTATAGCATTCGCCACAGCCAAATTTACCGTTATTTACAAACTCGTTGTATGTTAAACCACATTTTGGACATTTTTCTACTCCTATTTTTGCAAAACTTGGAAGTATTGCATCATCCTCGAAAAAGTCACTTAAAAAATTAGAAAAGTTTATTGGCATGCTAAAATCAATATCATCTAGCCCTACCTTTTTTGCGCATTCTTCACATAATGCAAATTCTGTTTTTTCACCATTTATTATTCTGGTATATCTTACATTTGCTTCATTTTTACCACAATTTGAACATAACATTATAAATCAACCTCCTTAAACTAAATTAATTAACATATTTTTAAAGATACTTGCTCTTAAAGCATCTCTGTATTGTTGTGGAATTGTTAGTACATTATCACTAGTCGCCACTTTAAGTAGTTTTGCTTGCTCTTTTGTTATTATTTCATATGAAAGCAAATTACTTATGAAAATGTCAACTTCTTGTGCTGTTAGTTTATCTCCAATACTTGGTATAATGTGCATTATATAGTTACTTTTTGTAATATTTATTTTTTTGATTGTAATGTGACCTCCACCGCCTCTTTTGCTTTCTACATAATAGCCTTGTGATGGTTTAAATCTTGTAGAAATTACATAGTTAATTTGTGATGGAACACAATTAAATTGCTCTGCTAAATCATTTCTTTGTATTTCTATGTAGTCATTATCTTCTTCTTCAAATAGCTCTTTTATAAATTCTTCTATCATATCTGACATTCTCATTTTGCGATCCTCCTTTCTTGACTTTGACTTTCTTTGACCTTTATGTATTTATTATACTCCTCTTTTTTGAGAAGTCAATAGTTTTTTGAAATTTTTTTGACTTTCTTTGACCTTTGATTACAGTTAAGTAAACATATAGAGTAGTGTAAAAGGAATTATATTATAAAAAATGCAGTGACTTAGCTCGTTTGGGAGCCATAGAACCTCACTGCCAGCCAATATTTTAAAGCACATACTTATTCATATATAAAAACTTTAGCCTGCCGACCAGTAAGGAACGGAATTTTTTATAATATAATTCCTTTGAAACGGCTTATTTTAAGGCACTAAACTGTAACGGCTTTTAGTTATTTGTGTGTATTTAATGCACTTTTTGAGTTCTTATTTTCTTTTTTATTGATAAATAAATTATAGATAGCAAATAAAAAGAAATGGTAATTTATGTTATACTATTTCTCCTTATTTCATACTTTGAAAATTTATTCAAGTTTTCCCTACGAGTTTTCGATTATTTATTTTTGCTATCCTATTTTTTATCTTTTTTAGTCATATTTTCAAGCTCACTTGCTCTCCTCTTTTGCTTATTTAACGGAATCCATGCAAAATATGAAGATATAAATTCCCCATATCTTGTTGTATCTTCATCTTCAAAATAATTTTCTCCATGCTTGTCTTTTTCAAATTTCATAAAAAATCACCTCATTATAGTAGTGTTTCCTATGTAGTAATTTATATTCAAAAACCTCGAGGTTTTTATAATCCCCCGAGGTTTATATTATAACCAACTCCATTCACTTATTTTTTGAAGTACTAGTTTATTGTTCCTCACATTGCAAAATTCAACAAAAAAACATTCACTGCATATTATGAAATCTTAAGCTTACTCCTACTTATTTTAGCAGTAGGGCAATACTCTTTTACTATTAATTTCACAATTTCTTCTTGTGCTTCTGTTACTTTTGGTCCTAATAATATTTTTAAATTTTTTAAAATTTCCTCATCAAAATCTACATAAAATCTCTTACTTGGAATTATTGTATTTGGATTTTCTAGTAAACTCATTGCCTCTGATATTATTTTATCAGAATCGTTGAGATTTATTTTGCAAATATTTTTTATTTCTTCCATATATTGCATATTCCATGGTGCAAGAAAAATTCCATATCTACATTCTTCTTGAAAACTCCAATTACTTCTTTTGTACCTTCCTAATTTTGAAAAATCATATTTTAAAAGTCGCTCTACATTTAAATTTTTTATTTTAGGATATAATAAATTCTCGTCATCTGTGTATTCTATATCATACAGTTTGATTCCTCCATCTATAACAGACATTTTGCTATTTTTGTATAGTTTTTCCATATCTACATATTCCACAGTATCTGTTTCAAATCCATACTCACCTTTTGCATATCTAAATGATTTAAACGGAAATTCTGGTAATTCAATTCTCACTCCTGTCATATCTTGTGAATACATTGTCCATAATGGAATAGATTCTCTACTACTTTTATTCCAGCAACTTACATAATAAAATCTACCAAAGTTTTGTAAATCTCCTGTTTCTTTTTCTTCCATATCATCTACATTTTCTAAACTACTAAAACATATACTTTTAGTTTTTAATATTAATAATAAATTTTCTATGCTAGTATAATGGTATAAATTTCTTTTCTTATCTTTTTCCATAAAAACTTCCTTTCAAACTACTTAAATTTCTTTTTCATATCCTGCGGGAAAAGGGGACGGTTCTAATTTCCCAATTTTGGGAAATTAGAACCGTCCCCTTTTCCCTTTTTTAACATTATGGTCCGTCATCTTCTTCGTTTTCTTCATTATTATCAATTACTTCATTGTTATAAGTATTATTTGTTACATTTATATTATTTTCAGCAGTAGTGTTATTATGTATGCTGTTTGTAGTATTATTTTTATTTGAACTAATATTATTGTTAGTATTATTTATATTGTTTTTAGGCGTTTCATTTACTATATTATTTTTATTTGCAATATTATTAGTATTATTCACATTGTTTTCATTTTTAATAATATTATTTTCTGTATTTTCATTTGTTACATTATTTTTTGTTGTATTTATTGTATTAGTCTTAGTAGTCGTATTTCCTTTTTTATTATTAGTACTACTATTACATCCAGCACATTGATCTGGTAGTGTTCCAGATAAAAAATATTCCGTATATGTTTCTGAACAATTACTTGTTGCCGTTTTACCTGTTTTTGCACAAATTTTTGCTTGCTTTACGCCACTTGGCATTTCAAATTGAGTTTTATCTAAATTTGAATGAATATTTTTCATAACACTAGACCATATTAATACCGCCGGGCTCTTTCCTTTATATGTTACAGTTGCATTTATGTCATATCCATACCACGTAACTGCAGTATAATATGTTGTGAACCCACAAAGCCATTTATCATAATTTTCATTTGTTGTTCCTGTTTTAGCAGAAACATCCATTCCATCTATTTTACAAGCTTTAGCCGTTCCATCAGAGCCTTCTACTGGTTGTTTTAACAATTCTTTTAAAATATATGCTACTTCTTTAGAAAATACTTTAGTCTTTTTCTGTTTAGATTTTATAATTGTTTTTCCTTTAGAATTATCAATTTTTGTATAAAATGTTGGTTCTATATATTCACCATCATTTGCTATTGTTGCATATGCTCCTGCCATTTCTAATGGAGTTATTCCTTTGTCTAATCCACCTAAAGCTAATGATAAAGTTTCATCTTTTTCTGTTAATGTAGTTATGCCCATTTTTTTCAAATATTTAACTGAAGTACTTGGTCCAACAAATTCCATCATTTTTACAAAAGGTATATTTTGAGACGATTCTACAGCTCTTCTTACTGTTATTTCTCCAATATAATCATCATTATTTGTTGGAGCATAACCTGTTTCACTTCCATCGTTAAAAGTTGTAGGTTCATCATTATAAATTGTAGCAGCTGTAAAGCTTTTTTTATCAATACCTGGAGCTAATACTGCTAATGGTTTTGTTGCAGATCCAGTTTGTCTTACTGCTTGAGTTGCTCTATTAAATCCTCTTGCAGTTTTCTTTTCACCTAGTCCACCAACACATCCTACTACATATCCTGTAGAATGATCCATTATTACCATTGCAGATTGTGAACTTTGCCCATCTTCAGAAGTTAATATATTTTTGCTTTTATTATATTCTTCTTCTATTTTTTCTTGTATATCAGTTTTTTCTGTACTATGTATAGTCAATCCAGACATATACACATAGTTTGTTGCAAATTTAGTATCTATATGTTTTTCGTCTGATATATCTGAAATCACTTCTGATATTACTGCATCTGTATGGTATGAATATATTCCATTACTTTCCGATTCTATTTTTCCATTATTAAAGTTTAGGCCATTTTCTATCTCTTGAACTGCACTTTCATATTCATCATTACTTATATGTTTTTTTTCAAGCATTTTACTAAGCACAGTTTTTGATCTTTTCTTTATTTTTTCTGAATTATCTTTACCATTGAATGGATTGTATGAATTTGGTGAATTATTTATTCCTGCTAAAAATGCACATTCTGCTAAATCTAAATCAGTCACACTTTTATTAAAATAATATTTTGCCCCCATATCTACACCATATGTATTTGGCGCCACATATATTATATTAAAATATGTTTCAAGAATTTCATCTTTACTGCAAAAACTTTCTAATTCTATTGCTTTTACCCATTCTTCAATTTTTCTTGATATAGAGTTATCATCATTTCCAGTTAAGTTTTTTACTAATTGTTGAGTTATTGTACTTCCCCCAAATGAAGATTTACCAGCATGAATTACATACGAACCTATTGCTGCAGTAGTTCTTTTTATATCAATTCCATCATGTGAGTAAAATCTTTCATCCTCTATATCTATGTAAGCATTTTTTAAGTTTTCTGGTATTTGTGATAATTCAACATTATTTTTATTTCTTTCAGCCCCCAATTTTTCTATAAGATTTCCATTTTGATCTACTATAACAGAAGATTCATTTTGCATCATCGGAATAACTAAACTTCTCCATGAAAAATAAGAAACTATTCTATATACACAAAAAATAAAATATATAACTACAAATAATGTGTTTGCTTTTTTAATAAATTTTTTCCTTCGCTCTGTCATTACTATTTTTTGCTTTTTCGTTTTACCATGTTTTCTGTTTTTATTTTTTTTAGATTCTTTTATTTTTTTCAAAATTTAATACACCCTCTAAATAAATATCTTAATCGTTTTATATTTTAACATTATATATATTTTTTTGCAATAATCGGGGACGGAGAATTTTGGGGACGGAGATTTTCGGGGACGGAGATTTTCGGGGACGGAGATTTTCGGGGACGGAGAATTCCGGGGACGGAGATTTTCGGGGACGGAGAATTTTGGGGACGGAGAATTCCGGGGACGGAGAATTTCGGGGACGGAGATTTTCGGGGACGGAGAATTCCGGGGACGGAGATTTCTCCGTCCCCAATTAATCTTGTCTTAATATTTTACATCCTAAACCTATAGTAACAGTTGATGAAATTATAAAAAATACTATCAGCAAAGTCATATTATTATCTACTGCTGTTCTTGGAGGAGTATATGAATCTAAAGCTTGCAAATTATTGTTATCTAATACGATTATATTTTTATCATCACTAGAAGCTATTGCAACTGTTTCTATAGTATCTAGATTTTCTTCTTGTTCTATTAATTTCCATTTAGCTACAGCTGTTAGGTCTTTTGTTACTTTTGAAGGAAATTCGTTTATTTTTAAACCTGTTTCCTCATCATACCATCCTAAAAACTTATAATTTTGATTTGATATTACTTCTGGTATATTTGGATATTTTTCACCTGATATTATATTAACATGCTCTATATATTCTAATCCATCAGAAAATTTGCCGCCTTCTTCTGTTTTAAAAACTACATCATATGTAATTATATTTTTTACTTCTTCAGATGTTATTCTTATATTACATCCATCATAATTTATAATACTATCTATTATTGTTAATAAATCTTCTACTAAATACATTTTACTAAATGTTACATTTAAATTTAATTCTTCGGACTTAATTTTTCCATTTACTGTTAAAATAGCATCTTCTGAAAAAGGATCTACATCTTTATAATATTTTTTTACTACACTTCCTTGCTGAGTTTGTTCATTAAAATTTGTATATATCTTTTTTTGATTATTATCTTCTATTTCTACAGATATATCTGATATATCAACAACTACATTATTATAATCTTGACTAGCCCCATTTATTTGTGTATCAATAGATACTTGTCCATCTATATACACTCTTATATTATTATATTTTCTTATATTAATTTTTTTGGCATCTACAAAATTTAATTGAAAAATTAACAAAAATAAAATTACTGAACATACCCTTACTAATTTTCTCAATTTTTTTCCTCCTTCAAATAAAATTAACTACATTAATAATTATATTCAATTAGTATTTTTAATATTCCACTTTTTTTGAGTATTTTTATTTTTGTACTGCAATCACTACCAAACGCGCATTTTCAAAGCTATAGTCACATGTTGATAAAGTTATAAATTTATCACCATTATGTAATTCTCTATTTGTTTTATAAATGGATTTTTCTTGAATATTTTCTATAAATTTTTGATATCTACCTTCATCTTCAAGATCTAAATAATCATAATATAAAAAATCTTCATCAATTTTTTCACCACTATAAAATACTTTCGTTACAAATACAGATACTATTTCATATTCGTGCGCTTCATATAAAGTGTCAAATTTTATTGTTTTATGATGTTCGTAATATTCTTTATTTTTGTATTTTTTTAAGTTCCCAAACATCTGGCCATTTTTCACACAATGACCATATATGATTAAGTTTTCGCTATTTTCAATATTACATCTTTCATCAATATAAGGTAACCCAACTTTACTATCTTCTTTATTCCAATTTTTATTCAAATAAAAATTTTTATCATTTGGAGTATACATTACTGGATAGTTTATTTCGGTATTATCTATTTTTATCCACCCAATTAAATCATTATTTTCTTCATATAAGCTTGCATATTTTGATAATATTATGTTTTCCATATTAGAACAATCAATATCTTTGTTTAATATTTTAGCTTGTACTTCTTTTATTCCAGTTATGTCTTTTTTTATAAGGCAATATTTTATTATTATTATTGCCATTAGTAAACAAGTTGTAATTATGAAACATGTGAATAGAATTTTTATGATAATTTTTTTCATATGTGATTTTCTCCTAATTTTTTTTGAGTTTTGCAGGGTAATTAATAGTGATTTAAAATTATTCGTAAAAGTAGATTTATATATAAATCTACTTTTACTGCTCTACAAAATCAAAATTGCTCATTATTTTATCAAAAAGTTATTTTTAAATGCAACGTTTATCTTATCTGGAGAGCAATTTTTTTATTTAATACACTTGCCAAAAGTTGATTAACCATACAAACTTAAAATAAAAATGTACTCTATAAACAACAATATATATATATTCAAAATGAAAACAATTATAACAAAATCTAATTTACATTTTATTTCTTTTTCCGCTAAAAAAAGTTTCTTTTTTTACTTAATTTACATATTATATCTTGAGGTGTTAAATTATGATTTTAAATTCACTATTTCTTGCCATATCTTCTAGCATAGATTCACTTGGCATAGGTATTACATATGGTTTAAAGAATACAAAAATTTCACATATAGCAAATGTTATTTTATTTATTATTTCAATTATAATAACTACTTTTTCAATGTGGTTTGGAAGTTGTCTTAGAAAATTTTTTTCATATCAAATTACAAATTACATTGGAAGTTTTATTATTATTTTTATGGGAATTTTTATGACCATTCAAGCCCTAAAAAAGAAAAAATCTGCAAATACAGAAAATTTACAGGAGCCTATTATTGATGAAAAAATTTATAGTTTTTTTATAAAATATTTAGGAATTACAATTCAAATTATAAGAAATCCTATTTATTCTGATTTTGATAATTCAAAAAAAATAGATTGTAAGGAAGCTTTCTTTTTAGCTATAGCTTTATCTTTGGATAGTTTTTGTATTGGTATTGGGTCAACAATTGCTGGTATTAGTAATAGCTTATTTCCATTTTTTATTAGTATATTTCAGCTTTTATTTTTAAAATTAGGAAATACCATCGGAACCAAATTGACTAATACAAAAATATTTCCAGACAATACTTGGTCTGTATTATCTGGAATACTGCTTCTTATTATAGGTGTTTGTAAATTGTTTTGACAATTTTTATTTATATTTATGATAAATTAATTATTATTTTTCTTTACTAAATACTTTTAATATTTTTCCAACAAGACCAACTATCTTCGTTGTATTTTTTTGTGCTACTCCTTTACCTATGGCTTTTCCGCCTATGGTTAATGATGCCACTATAGCACTTATTATAAATTGTATATCAAAACTCATATTTAGAGTACTTGTTATTTTCATTGCAATTAATGCACTAATCGATCCACTTAAAACTCCTGCTACATCACCTATAACATCAGCACATATATTTGATACTTTTGCTGAATTTTTAATTAGTTTTAATGATGTTTTTGCTCCCGAAATTTTTTTAGATGCCATTGCATTAAAATCTGATTCTTTACCTACTGTTACCGCAACACCTATTATATCGAATATTATTCCTACAAAAATAACCAATAATAATACAATAATTGCTGGTATAATAGATAATCCACCTATTGCAGTAGTTGATATAAATGAAAAGATTATCGATAATACAAATGCTACAACAAATATTGTTATAAACCATTTAATTTCCGACGAACCTTTTTTTTCATTTTTATTATTTTTCTTCATTTTTTATTATTTTTCTCTCCTATTGTTTATAATAAATTCTTTGGTGGTAAAATTTAAGTAAACTTTACGGTTTAGGTCTAGTTGAATTTCTCTATTTTCTACTAAGCATTACTGCTTAGCCGTTTCCGTTTAAAGAAAACAATCAATAGATTTATTGATTACCAGACAACCACTTAAATCCGTACTTTAATCCTTAAATTTCTATGCCTTAATGGCAAACACTCTAGAAGTTTTCCTTAATACACCTAAATCTAATACTAGTTTCTTTTGCAGTAGTGATTTCATAGCCGATAATAAGTAATTAAATTTGGCCAAATTATAATTACTTTAGATGCTAATCCCAAGACTACCACTCAAAACAGGCTACACTATATATTGTGTCTTGGCACTTTATATAGGTTATACTTAAAATGAAATGCATAGATAAACATAAAATTTCAAGCCTCCGCGACAATAGGGGATTATTATGTATGCCATTACATAATTCCCTAAAATCTTACTCCCTGAAAACACACAAAACTGGCATTCCGCGCATCAACAAGAAACTTCAACGATGTGCCCTTTAGTGGATTTTTAGCCCCACCCTCGTAAAAGTTAGTGTAACTAGAATAATGCACCACCGATTTCTATGATAGCATATTTTTCCAAAAATTTCAAGAGGTGAATTGAGAACTTGGGGACGGGGCAAAAAATTAAAGTTGTCATAATTGATATTGCAAAATTAGAACTTGGGGACGGGGCAAAAAATAAAGTTGTCATAATTGATATTGCAAAATGTAACATTTTTTTAATACAATTCACAAATTCAATTATGACAACTTTAATTTTTTGCCCCGTCCCCAGCTTTTATGCATTTTTTTCTATTTCAGCTATTTTTGCGAAAGCTGCAGCATCGTTTACTGCTAATTCTGCTAACATTTTTCTGTTTATTACAACGTTAGCTTTTTTTAATCCAGCTATTAATGTGCTGTATGTTAATCCATTCATTCTTGCAGCAGCATTAATTCTTGCTATCCATAATTTTCTGAAATTACTCTTTTTATCTTTTCTTCCTACATAAGCATATGCTCCTGATTTCATAACTGCTTGTTTAGCATTTCTGAATCTGTAATGTTTTGCTCCATAATATCCTTTTGCTCTTTTTAATACTTTTTTATGTTTTTTACGAGTAATAATTGCTGTTTTAACTCTTGCCATTTTATTTTCACTCCTATCTTTCTATAATTTAATATTAGTTTTTACCGTATGGTAATAATTTTTTAATTCCTGCTTCACAAGTTTTGTCTGCATAAGCATCCATAACTTTACCAGTTTTCTTTTGTCTGCTTGTTTTGTTTGCTAATAAATGTCTTCTATTAGCTTTAGTTCTTTTTACCTTTCCTGTTGCTGTAAATTTGTATCTTTTTTTAGCTGCTTTGTTTGTTTTTAATTTTGGCATAATAAAACTCTCCTCTCTAATTATTTATCAGCTTTTTTAGCTAGTATTATAAACATGTTTTTACCTTCTAATAAAGGCTTTTTTTCTAGTGAAGCTATATCTGATAAATCTTCTACAAATTTATTTAGTGCTTCTTCTCCTAGTTTTACATAGTTTAATTCTCTTCCTCTAAATTTAACAGTTATTTTAACTTTGTTTCCTTCTTCAAGGAACTTTCTAGCATTTTTACATTTGAATTCGAAATCGTGTTGCTCTATATTTGGAGTAACTCTTATTTCTTTTGTTTCAAATGTTTTTTGTTTTTTACGAGCTTCTTTTTCTTTTTTAGCTTGTTCAAATTTGTATTTACCATAGTTCATTATTTTACAAACTGGTACATCTGAATTTGGAGAAACTAAAACTAGATCTAATTTTTTTTCAAAAGCCATATCTAATGCTTCGTTTAGAGAAAGTTTTCCAATTTTTTGACCATTTTCGTCAATAACTTGTACTTCTCTTGCCTTTATTTGTTCATTTATTGGTAATTCTTGTTTTATAGTAAAACACCTCCTACTAGTTATATCGCCAAATTGTTTATTGTACAAATCTCATTTTACACATAAAAAAATTGATTTGTTTTTAAGAACAAATCAACCCACAAAAATATTTATAATTTTAACAATTATAATGTTGTTATGTATTATAAAAATTTAACCTTTTTCTATTCGATAAGGTGAGAAGTGGATTGCTTCTTCTTTAATTGACTTGTTTATAATACACTATTTTCCATCATATGTCAATAGTTATATTTCACTTTTTTAGCTTTTTGATTTTATTTTGTTACAGTTTAGTAAACATATAGACTAGTGTAAAAGAAATTATATTATTAGTAAAAAGTAATTAATTTTCTCTTGCTTTGCTTATTGTAACCATTTCATCATCCATTTTATTAATCATCTTAGCGCATTTTACTAATTGGTTAGACATTTTTTTAGTAAATTTAAAATTAGATTTATATTTTATATCATGCTCTAAAGTTGCCCAAAAATCCATAGCCATAGTTCTTATTTGTATTTCTACTTTTACTGGAATTATTTGTTTAAATAATTGTACTGGTACTTCTACTATTATATGATAACTTGAATAGCCACTTTTTTTTGGCTTTGTAACATAGTCCTTCTCTTTTATTATATTTATGTCTGGCATATTTTTAATTATATCTACTACAGTAAATATATCTTCTTTTATTGGGCATATTATCCTAAGTCCTGCAATATCATTTATTTGCTCTATTAAATTTCTATATGTTATATCATAATTTTTATTTTCTAGCTTTTTTATTATACTTTCTGGTTTCTTTATTCTTGATTGTGTATGGTTAATTATATCACAACTATAAAAATATTTAAATTCTTCTTTTATAATATCAAATTTATTTTCTAATTCCTTTAAACCTGCAGAATATAAAAACATTAACTTATTAAAAGTCTCATCTGATGTATTTATTTTATCTGACTCAACTAAAAAATTATCTATTTTCAATAAGCTATTCTTTTTTTCTTTTTCCATATTTACCTCCCTAATTTATTGTTATTCTATATAAAAATTATTTCCTTTTTGCTACCTTTATGTGATTTTTATGTGTTTTTTTCTATAAAAAACACTCATTAGTACCTGAAACTGCTTTGCTTACAGTTCCGTATAAAGAATTACTATTCACAGCTAAAAATAAGTCCTTTTACACTGCTCTAAAAAATAACTGTGAATAGTAACTGCAAAGAATAAGCAATTCCAAAAAAAATCCAATTATCACTTGACTTTTCCCAATATCTGTAATAAAATAGTGAAGCAATAAAATTTGAATATGACTTAGGGTCAAACTTCTCCCCGGTGGTTTAATTTTAAGTTTCATATAAATAAATTATAAATATTTTAATGAATGGAGGGTATTTTTTACCATGAATAATACTACATATAGTTTAAAGAAAAGTGAAATTGAAAGCAAATGGTATATAATTGACGCTGCCAATAAACCATTAGGTAGAGTTGCTACAGAAGCAGCTAAATTATTAAGAGGAAAACACAAACCAACTTACACACCAAATATTGATAACGGTGATCATGTTATCATATTAAATTGTAAAGATATCGTTTTAACAGGTCACAAATTAGACCAAAAAATTTACAGACATCATTCAGGATACATTGGTGGAATGAAAGAAACAACAGCTAGAGAAATGTTAGCTAAATCTCCAGAAAAAATGATGATGCTAGCAATAAAAGGAATGCTTCCAAAAAATAGTTTAGGAAGACAAATGTTAAAAAAAGTAAGAATTTATGCTGGTAGCGAACATGAAAATATGGCTCAAAAACCAGAAGTATGGAATTTCTAATTAATATTAAGGGAGGAAAATAAAAATGGCTGATACAAAAACAGTATTCTATGGTACAGGTAGAAGAAAAAAATCAATAGCTAGAGTTAGATTAGTAGAAGGAAATGGGACTATTACAGTTAATGGTAGAGATTTAAACGAATATTTCGGAGCTGACACTTTAAAATATATAGTAAAACAACCATTAACAGTTACAGAAACAGCTTCAAAATATGATGTTATATGTACAGTAAAAGGTGGAGGTTTCACAGGACAAGCTGGAGCTATCCGTCATGGTATTTCAAGAGCTTTATTAGAAGTAAATGCTGATGAATACAGACCAACTTTAAAATCAAACGGATTCTTAACAAGAGATTCTCGTATGAAAGAAAGAAAAAAATACGGTCTTAAAAAAGCAAGAAAAGCTCCACAATTTTCAAAGAGATAATCAATATTTATTACAAAAACCAGAAGTTTTCCAACTTCTGGTTTTTATTAATATTAACTGTTATCAAACAACTTATTTTTTATATTTCTAAAATAATAAATTAAAAGCAAATATTTATAAAAAAACATTTACTTTTAACTTCTAGAAACATATTATTAAATTGCATTATTTATCACTCTAAGCCAATTTTCTCCCATAATTTTATTTATTGTTGATTCTTTATATCCATAATTTTGTAGTGCATTTATTAGAATATCAATATCACGTATTCCTTTTATATCTGATAAAGTATCTTCTCTTAACACTCCATCAAAATCAGTTCCAAGTCCTACATAATCATCTCCAACTAAATTTATAATGTATGCTATGTGATTTATTATATCTGTTACATTTGCTCTTCCATATTCCTTTAGAAATGGACTGCAAAAGCAGATTCCTATTATTCCATTTCTTTTGGATATTTCTTTTATTTGATTATCTTTTAAATTTCTTGGATGATTGCATAAATTATAACAACATGAATGTGTTGCGACAATTGTTTTAGTTGTACAATTAATTGCATCCCAAAATGTTTGCTCTGACGAATGTGATATGTCTATAATTATAGATTTTTCTTCTAGTTTTTTCAAGTAACTTTTTCCAAAATTAGTAAGCCCCAGATTACTTGTAGTTAATGCTCCAGAACCTAATAAGTTATCTTCATTCCAATTTATAGACATCGCTCTTATTCCTTTTTCATATAAAATATCAATGTTATTTAAGTCTTTATCTATAGCTCTTCCATTTTCTATTGTTAATAATATTCCGATTTTATTATTTTTTATTACTGATTTGATATCTTTTTTAAATTTTATAATTACTGTATCTGCTCTATTTTTTAGATAATAATCTATTACATCATTTGCTCTTTTAAATCCATCTTGATATTTTGGATTAATAAAAGTAGCTGCCATTTGAATTACCGGAGTTATTTTTTTGGCATCAATTGTATTAAAACAATACTTCGTATTGCTGATTTTATTTTTCTCATCAAAAGTATTTGTTAATGTATCACAATGACCATCTATATATATTCTCATAAAATTCCCCTCTATTAATATATTATTTTTTCTTATAAAAATTCCTTTATACATTGGGGACGGAGCAAAAAAATAAAATTGTCATAAAATTTAATAAGAATAGTGATTATTGACCCAAATTGGAGTTTGTGTCAATAATCTCCGTAGCATCGGCAATAATATATTATGTAAATTGTTGACATTTTTCCCAAAATATTGTATAATAAAACTTGTTATTATAAATAGAGGAGGAATACAAATGAGTATAAATCAAACACTTATTTTTGGACACAAAAATCCAGATACAGATTCTATAATGTCATCAATGGTAATGGCAAATTTAGAAAATCAATTAGGAAATCAAGCTAAGGCAGTTCGTCTTGGAAATATAAATAAAGAAACAGAATACGTTTTTAAATATTTAGGGATAGAAACTCCAGAATTAATATCAGATGTAGAAGATGGTCAAAACGTTATCCTAGTAGATCATAATGAATCTACACAAAGTGCCAATAACTTATCAAATGCTATTATAAAGAAAGTTGTTGATCACCACACAATGAATTTCGTTGCACCTTATCAATTATACTACAGAACTGAACCAGTTGGATGTACATCTACTGTATTATATAAAATGTATAAAGAATATGATATTCCCATTACAAAAAATATCGCAACAATGATGCTTAGTGCAATTATATCAGATACATTATTATTTAAATCTCCAACATGTACACCAGACGATAAAACTATCGCTGAAAAATTATCAAAAATAGCAGAAGTTGATATTAACACTTATGGAACAGATTTATTAAAAGCTGGTACAGATTTAAGTGATTATACTCCTGAACAAGTAATAAATATTGATAGTAAATTATTTGAAAAAGGTGGAAAGAAATTTAAAATAGCACAAATTAATACAGCTGATATAGATAGCGTATTCAAAAACAAAGTATATTTTGAAGCAGCTATAAATGATGAAATAAAAAAAGATAACTTAGATTTATATGTTTTTGCTGCAACAGATATTTTAAATTCAAATTCTAAAATTATTTCACTTGGAAACGATTCTGGAATAGTTGAAAAAGCTTATGGTGTTACATTAGATGATAACACAGCAATGCTTGAAAATGTTGTTTCTAGAAAAAAACAAATGTTACCAAAAATATTAGAAAATTTAGATTAATCATAAACTAAAAGGGATGTAAAAAAGTTCATTATAAAAGAACTGTAAAAACTACCCTAGAAAAATAAGACTCGAGTTAGAGCTATAACCCAAATCTTATTTTTCTAAGGTAGTTCTTTACTTCCCCTTTTATATTATATTCCTATTTTAAATTCTTCAAATATTTAACTCTTTCTTCATGTATCTTCTCCTTTAATTTTATTCCTGGAGATAAATTATATTTTTTCATAATATCATTTCCATTAATATTATTTATTATCTTTTTACCTAATTCTGCAAACCTCATTTTTTCTATTTTTGTTCCCCTACAATTTCTGTCTGACTCTACAACAATTTCTAGCCCCTCTAAACCTAGTATTGTTTTATCTATTCGCTCTATAAAATCAACTTGTTTTTTTGGAGTCATTTTATAAAAAATTCCACCCTTCATATGTTCTTTAGCCGCTACTACCCCACATTTAATCCAAGAGCTTGGCATCTTTAATCTATTTCCAAAATTCTGTACTTGTTTTACTCCTTTTACATCATGATTTATATGATGTGGATATTCGTTTGGAGGAGTAAGTCCTTTTCCTAGGTCATGTACTAAAGCAGAAAATCTTATTTTTTCGTCTTTTGTAATTGATGCTGCCATTTTTAATGCTAAAATTGTATGATTATAACTATCTCCTTCTGGGTGATATTGTTCTGGTTGAATTGCTCCTATTAATTTATATAGCTCTATAAAATGAATATCTAATAAGTTAGCTTGTTTTAATACTTCAAAAAAAACATGAGGATAATCTGTATTTATTGCTTTTCTAAATTCTTCGAATACTCTTTCTACAGATAAATACTTTAATTCAGATTTAAGACTGTTCATCAATCTTATTGTATTAGAATCTACTGAAAAGTTAAATTTGCTTGCAAATCTTGCAGCTCTATATACTCGTAATGGATCTTCTTTAAAACTTTGAGATGTTGCTCTTATTATTTTATTTTTAAAATCTTCTACACCATTAAAAGGATCGATTATCTCATTTGTTAAAACATCCTGAGCAATAGAATTAATTGTAATATCCCTTCTTTTTAAATCTTCTTCGATTGTTATATTTTCATTTGTTATAATTCTAAAATTAGTATGACCATTTCCTATTTTTTCTTCAGTTCTCGCTAATGCAAATTCTTTTCCATCTATATCATATACTGAAAATGATTTGCCCCTTTTGTATGCTTCTGGAAATAGCTCTTCAAATTTGTTATCTGATAATCCAGTAATACAATAATCTTCATCATGATATTGTATATTGTTTAATTTATCTCTAACTGCTCCTCCTACTAGATATAGCCTTCCTTTATTATCTGCTATTTTTTTGGCTATTTCTATTATATCTTCCATTTTTTCCTCCATTCAGTTTCTTCTTCATTATAATTCACAACCACTTTTTTAGAGTAGTGTAAGAAGAAGAGCTTAGTTTTGCTCTTCTTCTAATATTATAGTTACAGGTCCATCGTTAAGTAGCTCTATTTTCATATCTGCACCAAAAACTCCAGATTCTACAATTTTTACTTCTTCCATACATTTACTTTTAAAGTAATCGTATATCTTATTTGCTTTTTTAGGTTCACATGCATTTGTAAAACTTGGTCTGTTCCCATTTTTACAATCTGCATACAAAGTAAATTGTGATACTACTAATAGCTCTCCATCAATATCTTTGATAGACTTGTTCATTTTTTGATTTTCATCTTCGAAAATTCTTAAATTACATACCTTTTTTACCAATTTATCTGCTATAGATTCATTATCATTAATTCCTATTCCTATAAATAATAGTAACCCTTTATTGATTTTACCAACAGTATTATTATCTATATTTACTTGTGCATGTTTTACTCTTTGTACTACTATTTTCATTTATATCCTCCTTGGTTTTAGAATTAATTATTCTGTTTGGTTTAATATCGTCTATTATAAAATAACTTCAATATATATTTTTTGCGTATATTTAAATACCTTTACTTAATACTAGAATTATATATTATTCGCTTTTAAGATTATCTTTAATTATACCTTCACTAGAATCATCTTTCATTTTAAAAATTGAATATGTAGTATCTTTTTGTGGTGTAGTTCCATAATATGAATTTACAATATTTTTTGTTATTATTGCTGTTGACATTACTATTAGCGCAGATACTCCTAAAAATCCAATTAAACTTGCGCTAGCGATAAAACAAAATCTTATAAATTTGGCTACCGCTTTTACTAATACTTTAGCAACATTTAATATTTTAATTACAGTTTTATGTTTTTTTAGATTATTAAGTTCCTTTTTTATTTCTATAAGAGCCAATTCTTTTTTTTGTATAATAACAGGTAATAACAAATTGTTGTCAGGTATAATAGTTGGTAATATATTTAATTCTTCTTTTTTTAGTATCTCTTGATTAGGTAGAACTTCTAAATAATTTTCCTTAACAATATTATTTTCCATATTTATAGAATCACCCCCATTATTTTGCAGTCCTTAATTTAACCTTTATACTCTAATTATACCTCAAAAATCCCCAAAAATAAAGAGATTTTTATGATTTTTGTGGATTATTTTTTGACAAAAAAATACGAGAAAGGACATTTTTAGTTTTTCCTTTCTCTTTTTTTCGATTTAATTTTGAATTTTTTGAGTTACCATTTCGGTATCTGTTGTTATTACATCAAACCTATATCCATTTGATAATCCATAGTCGATTATACCTGGTAATGCCTCTAAAGTCTTATTATTTCCGCTAAAATCGTGCATTAATACTATATTGTTTCTTCCTGGTTTAATGCCTTTTGTAACATTATTATATACAGCTTCTTTCGTTTTTACATCTCCTGAATCACCAGACATTACATTCCAGTCATAATATTTAAATCCTTCTTTTAAAACTTTTTGCGAAATTCCTGTCATTACACCTTTACAATATTTTTTACTTACTGTGTTTGAACTACCTCCTGGAAATCTTAATACTTTTGTTGTTATTCCTGTTGAATTATATATTTTTTGTTGTAGTTTTATTATATTATCATAGCATGCATCAACAGATGTATATATTTTTGAATAATCATGAGAATATCCATGAATACCTATTACATTTCCTTCATTTACCGCTCTTTTTACAATCTGCTCTGTACTATCATTATAATTAATTATAAAGAATGTTGCATTAACGCCTTTCTCCTTTAATATATCTAATATTTTTGGTGTTATAGTATTACTTGGACCATCATCAAAAGTTAAATAAATTATTCCTGTTGATTGTGTTTTATCTACAATAACTTTTCTTTGCACTGCAGTTTTATTTCCATTAGAATCACTTACTGAATACGTAATTAGATATGTTCCATTTTTTGAAGTATCTACATTGCCAGAAATTTGTATATTTTTTGTTAAATCTCCATCTTTATTATCTATGGCTGTTGCTCCTTGTTCATTATATGTAGACCCTGTTAATATACTAATTACAGAATCACCATTTAATGTTATTTTTGGTGCAACATCATCTGTTATTTTTATATATCTTATATTTTCAAAACTATTTCCTGATGAATCACTTACTGTATAGTGCTTTTCAAAATTATTTTTATCTACATCAACTTGTGTAACTACTACTTTATCTGTAATATCTCCATCATAATCATCTGTAGCTGTATATCCTGGCTCTTGATATTCTGTTCCATATGCTAAATTATATTGTGTATCTCCTGTTAGGTTAATTGATGGAGCTTTTGTATCAACAACGTTAACAGTTCTTGTATATATTTTATAGTCATTAAAATATGGAACTTTATATGTTATGTTATAATTTCCTACTTTAGAAGTATTTACATTGCTCTCTACGATTACTTTATTACTTATATTTTTAAATTTTGTATATACATTTATTCCTTTATCTATATATATTTCGCCATATTCTATAGTTTCTGTGTTTTCGCCCTTGTATTTTATTATTGGTATTCCTGCAAAATACAAAATTAATATAGATATTATTACTAAAGAAAATAATATTATTGCAGTTATTATAATTGGCCTTTTATGGCTTTTACTTATTTTTTGATGTTTGCATTTTATATTTTGCTCTTCTTTATTTGCTTCCTCTATTTCTATCATTTTATACACCTCTTTTATTTACAAATATTATTTTACATCTTTTTATTTCTTTATACAACATTTTTTCACAAAATTATAGATTATTTTTAAAAGATAGGTTACTATTACACAGTCATTTTCCACTACTCTAAAAAAATGAGAACAATTTTTGGAGTAACCTTTATGCAATTCACTCCAAAAACATTCTCATTTTACTTATTCTTCAAAAAAACTTTCAAATTCTTTTTCAGAAATAACTTCCTTTTTCATTAAAGTATTAGCAACTAAATTTAATTTGTCCATATGCTCTGATATTATCTTTTTAGCTTGATAATATGCATTATCTATTAATAGTTTTATTTCTGCACCTATTGCATCTTCAAATTTATCACCTAATAGTTCCATTTGATATGGATCTTTTTCAATATTTATCGATATTGGTCCTACTATATCACTCATTCCGTATATAGTTACCATATCTGTAGCTATTTTTGTTGCAACTTCTATATCATTACTTGCTCCTGTTGAGATGTCATCTAAAGCAATTTTTTCTGCTGCTCTACCACCTAAAAGAGCTATTAGTTTTTCTTGCATTTCTTGTTTAGATATATAAAATTTATCTTCATTTGTTTTATACATTGTATAACCACCAGCAACACCTCTTGGTATTATTGATACTTCTTTTACATCTTTTTGAGTTTCTAAATATCTACTTACTATTGCATGTCCAGCTTCATGGAATGCTGTTAGTTTTTTATCTTTATCAGATACAACTCTACTATGTTTTTCTAAACCAACTGTAACTTTTTTTACTGCACTTTCTATATCATCATTATCAATTGCATTTTTGCCATTTATAGTTGCAATAATTGCTGCCTCATTTAAAATATTTGCAAGTTCAGCTCCTGTAAATCCAGCTGTATCTTCTGCTATGCTTCTTAAATTAACAGATTCATTTAATTTTTTGCCTTCTGCATGTATTTTTAATATTTCTTCTCTACCATTTAAATCTGGTAATCCTATTGTAATTTGTCTATCAAATCTACCTGGTCTTAATAAAGCTTTATCTAACATTTCTGGTCTATTTGTTGCAGCTAATACTATAATAGCTTCTTCGGTATCAAAACCATCCATTTCTACTAATAATTGATTAAGTGTTTGATTATTTTCGCTTTCTGCCCCATTTGATGTTGATCTTCTTGAACCAATTGCATCAATTTCATCTATAAACACTATACAAGGAGCTATTTTTCTAGCTTTTTCAAATAGTTTTCTTACTCTAGAAGCTCCAAGCCCAGCAAACATTTCTATAAACTCAGATCCACTCATTGAAATAAATGGTACATTTGCTTCTCCTGCTATTGCTTTTGCAATTAATGTTTTACCAGTTCCTGGATTACCACATAATAAAACACCTCTTGGTATTTTTGCTCCCATTTCTTGAAACTTTTTAGGCTTTTTTAAAAAATCTACTATTTCAATCATTTCTTGTTTTTCTTCATCTAATCCTGCTATATCTTTAAATGTAGTTCTTGTTTTTTGAGTTGTTGCATCATATACTTTTCCTTTTTCACCTAGACCTTGCATTTGCATAATAAAAATCAATAATATTATAAGCATTATTGTAGGTAAAAATGTAAATAACTTTCCACCTATGCTTAAAAATACATTTTCTTCTTTTTGAATTAATTCAATATGTTTTCCATCTTTTACTTGCTCTTGTATAAACTCTATAAAAGCTTCTTTTTCAGGCACTATAACTTCTTTTTCTTCTTCATCTTTAATTTTTACTTTAACTGTAGTACTATTAGTTTTCATTTCTACCTTTTCTACAGTATCATCTTTAATTTTATTAATTAATTCTGTGTATGCTAAAGTTTTCTCCTCTTTTTTCTTGCTATAATCCATATATTGCATTACGCCATATATAATTCCTGCTATTGCTAAAATTACTATCAAAACTATTAAAAATTTTTTATTATTCTTTTTATCTTTTTTGTTTTCATTTGAATCCATTGTATAAACTCCCTTCACGGATTTTTATAATTTTGTATTTATTATTATATTATTCTCATTCTTTTTATAACTATCCATTGTTATTAATAATATTGCTATTATTATACATATAGTAATGTAAGTATTATTCGAGGTTATAATCTTAAAAATTTATTATGTAATATATTGGGCTGATTTTTAAAAATCTCAGCCCATATATTACTAAAAAATTTATTCATTACTTTTATTGACCTGGATTAACAGTATTGTTTATTAGTGTATTGTTATTATTTATAATATTAATTTCATTAACATTATTTTCTATAACATTATCTGGTATTTTATTTTGTTCTAGCTGTTTATCTTCTATTTTATTAACTATTATCGTTATTTTTGTTCCTTTTGCTACTATTGTTTTAGGAGGTAAACTTTGACTTATTACTTCGCCATTATTTTTACTTTTGTCAGATTTAGTTCTTACATCAACAACCAAGTCTTTTAATTCATTTCTAGCAGCTGTTTCTGTTTTTCCTACTACATTTGGAATGATGATATCTGACGAAATTATTACATCAACATCATTATTATTATTATTATCAGTGTTCGGATTTTGTGGAGTTTTGTGTATATCACACTGATCAGATGGTGCAGATGAACTTATACCTGAACTTGTTTTCCAACTTGGTTTTCTTTCCTTTTCAGGAACAAAGCTAAAATAATATGTGTTTGGGCAATTTTCTGTAGCAAGTTTTTTAGAATCAGAACATATTTTTAAAGAGTGCCCTTCACAATCTTTTGGTACTGAATCTTCAGCATAATACTCTGTATATGTTTCTGAACATGAGCCTGTTGCTTTACATCCTGATTTTTTACAAATTTTAATTTCAACAATTCCACTTGGCACTGTAAATGTTGCTTTTGGTAAATCTTGATGTACTCTTTTCATAATATCAATCCATATTTTAGCTGCATAATTTCCACTACCATTAACTTCTGCTTTTTTACCATTGTTATTATCATATCCATACCATGTTGCTGCTGTATAGTATGGTGTAATTCCACAAAGCCATCTATCATAGTTATCATTAGTTGTACCTGTTTTTGCTCCTACGTCCATACCTTCTATTTTACAATTTGTTGCAGTTCCATGTGCTCCTTCTACTGGTTGTTTTAATAAAGTTTTCATAATATATGCATTTTGTTCTGTCATTACTCTTTCTGTTGTTTGATTACATTCTATAACAATAGCACCTGAAGAATCTTCTACTTTTGTATAGAATGTTGGTGAAATATATACACCATTATTTGCTATCATTGAATATGCTCCTGCCATTTCAAGTGGACTTACGCCAATTGTTAATCCTCCTAATGCCATTGATGGTAAATTAGAATCATTAGCTTTTGAATTTTCACTTGCTTTTACTAAACTTGATAAACCACATTTTCTTGCAAAATCTATTGCATTATCAGGTCCTATTTCTGACATTATTTTACAAGCTACCACATTTGAAGAAACTTCTATTGCATTTCTTACTGTACAAGGTCCTGAATACATGCTTGTTGATGATGGTGAATAATCTTTTCCAAATGTTGTTGGTGAATTATAGTATACTGTTCCTGCATTTATTACCCCTGTTTCTACACCGCATCCATATGTTACTATTGGTTTTATAGATGAACCTGATTGACGTTTCATATTTGTAGCTCTATTTATTCCTATTGCATCAACATCTGTTCCAAGTCCTCCCATACATCCTGCAACTTGACCAGTTGTATGATCAATTACAACCATAGCTGATTGCGAATGTGTATCTGATTTTGAAGATGTTAATATATATTTATCACTTTTATATACTTCTTCGAGATTTGTTTGTACAGCAGCTACTTCAGTTGTGTAAATTTTATATCCTCCGCCATAAACACGGCTTTTAGCATATTCTTCTGAAAAGCCTTTTTGCTCGACTAAATCATCTATAACTTGCTCTATTGCTGCTTGAATAAAATATGATTTTATAGTTGATGTTGGTAATGTGCCTTTTGTGAATGTTAGTCCTGCTTCTACCTTATCATATGCTGTTTTATATTGTTCATCTGTTATATATCCAAGCTCCTTCATTTTCTTTAAAACTGTTTGTGTTCTTGTTTTTATTTTAGCCATTACCTGAGCTTGTTTTTCTGCATTATCTGCATTTTTAAATGGATTGTATGTGTTTGGTGCATTGTTTATACCTGCTAAAAATGCACATTCTTCTATTGATAATTCACTTGCAGATTTGTTAAAATAATATGTTGATGCTATTTCTACACCACAAATATCTCCACCATCTGCACCTAATGGGATTATATTTAAATATAATTCTAATATTTGGTCTTTTGATATCATTTTTTCAACTTGATATGCTCTAGACATTTCTTTTATTTTTCTTTCTACACCTGCTTTACCAGTGTTATCTCTTTCATTTGTTATATTTTTAATTAATTGTTGCGTAATTGTACTACCTCCAAAAGAAGAATCTCCTTTGATTAAATATGTAGTTGTAGCTGCTAAAGTTCTTTTTAAATCTACACCACTATGATTGTAGAATCTCTCATCTTCTATTGCAACAAACGCTTTTGGTAAATATTCAGACATATCACCAATACTTATAATTTCTCTATTTTCGCTACCAGATAGCTCTGCTATAACATTTCCATCTTTATCATACACAACTGTATTTGCATTTGCTAATAATAAATCTTCTTTTGATAGTGCAAATTTATCACTAAAAAATATTCCACAAAAAATTCCTATTCCTACTAAAACTAATAATATAATTAGTAATAGAAAAATTATTAAAACTTTTTTTAGTTTTGCATGTTTTTTCTTATTTTTTGCTTTTGGATTAGGTGTCTTTTTTCTTGATACCTTACTTCCAACAGACCTTACTTGTTTATTCTTTGATTTTTTTTCCATATTTATACTCCTTTTCTGGCTTTTTTGTAGTTGCCAAATCACAATAAAATTATATTATAAAATGTAAAAAAATAAAAGAGTTTTTTAATATATTTTATTACTTTGATAACAATATTAGAGCTTTTTTTATCATAGATTCTAAATTTGTATCGTTTTTATCTAATTTAGGAAGGATATTTTCAATTTCTTTTCTAGAATATCCTAAAACTTGCATAGCTGTAATGAGCTCTTCAATATTTTCATTTTTAGTTATAATATTTGAAATTTCTTCATTTTCTTGCTCTTCTACATTTATAGATTTTAATTTATCTTTAAGCTCTAAAATTATTCTTTGAGCACTTTTTGCTCCTATTCCTGGTAATTTTTTTAGTGTATTTACATCATTTGAAACTACTGCTACTGCGAATTTTGATGGCTCTATATTAGATAAAATTGTTATTGCTGATTTTGCTCCAATACCACTAACAGAAACTAGTAACTCAAACATTCTAAGCTCTTCAACTGAAGAAAATCCATAAATACTAACATCATCTTCTCTAACTTTTAAATATGTATGTACTTTTACTATAGTTCCTATCTCACCAATGTTTTTCATAGAATTTTCGGACATAAAAATTTTATATCCAATTCCATTTACATCTACTACAATATAGTCCATGGTTCTAGATTCAAATGTTCCTTTAATATATGCAAACATATTTTTCCTCCTTTTGTGATTTTTATATATTTTATCATATGTTTTTATAAATTCAAGTCATTACTGTAACATTTTATATTTGCCACAATTAATATCGTTACAATTCACAGCTAAAAATGAGCCGTTCCAAAGGGATTATATTATAAAAAATTCCATTCCTTACTGGTCGGCAGGCTAAAATTTTAATACATTAATAAGTATGTGCTTTAAAATATTGGCTGGCAGTTAGGTTCTATGGCTCCCAAACTGCGCGTCATTGCATTTTTTATAATATAATCCCTTTTCCACTACTCTAAAAAAATGACTGTGAATTGTAACTAATACTCGTTTCAGATAATATATATAGAAAAAGGGAAGGAGATATTCGAAAATATCTTCTTCCCCCTCCTATGATTAGATCGTGTTTTTCAACCTCTGCAGGAGGTTTATCACCTCCTCTTCAGACAGATCATAATAAATTAATCCATCTACGAGGCTTGCAATATACCGATGATCTGGATGTCCAGATTCGGTAATATTTTTTTTCAGAGCTTTTAATTCCTGCTCTGCTTTGTCAGCCGCTTCTTCACAAAGTCTTTTTGCTTCGATTGGGCTGATAGAGTTTTTTGCTGCAGCTTTATTAGTAGTTTCCTCCACTAACTTCTTATTTGCAGCAATTTGATTGATTTGCCGAATTACCTGTTCTACTAGTTTTATTTTCCTTTGTACTAGCATGTAATTCCTCCTTCTACTTAAGTTAAGCATTTTAGCTTTTTGTTGTTTTTATATTGTACCACATTTGGAAAAATATGTCAACTAATCACCTAAACATATCCCAATACTTCTTGCAGTTTTTACTAAATCATCATCCATTTTAACCTTTCTTATGTTACTTTCTTTAGTATTTCCAGAAACTGCACCTATTTCTTTATTTTCTCCAACTACATCTTCTAATGAAACCGAATCTAATTTTCCATTTTTTAGTACTGTTAATACGTTAAATTTGCCTTCAATTGCAAGTTCCATAGCTTTTGCACCATATTTTGTAGATAAAACTCTGTCAAATGCTGTTGGAGTTCCTCCTCTTTGCATATAACCTAAAACTGTGCATCTTGCTTCCATTCCAGTTAATTTTTGAAGCTCTTTTGTAACTTTTTCTCCTGCTCCACCGAGTTTAGTATTATCTACACCTTTTCCATTATCTCTTACTTCTGCAACAGATATTTCTCCATCTTTTGGTTTTGCTCCTTCTGCAACAACAACAATTGTAAAACTTTTTCCTAATGCTTTTCTTTGATTTACTTTTTCAGCTGCTTTATTTATATCATATGGTATTTCTGGAATTAAAGCTATATCTGCACCTCCTGCTATAGCAGACTCTAGTGCAATCCATCCTGCATATCTTCCCATAACCTCTAATACCATAATTCTATGGTGTGTTTCACCTGTTGTATGAAGTCTATCTAATGCTTCTGATGCAACAGAAACTGCTGTATTATATCCAAAAGTAATATCTGTACATGCCACGTCATTATCTATTGTTTTTGGAACGCCTATTACATTAATTCCTTTTACAGAAAAATCTCTTGCTGATTTTTGAGTTCCATCTCCTCCTAATGTAAATAAACAATCAAAACCATCATCTTTTATGTTTTGAATACATTTATCTGATAAGTCTTTGTAAACTGTTTTTCCGTTTTCTTCAACTTTCCAATTAAATACATTTGCATTTGTTGATGAACCAATAATAGAGCCTCCTTTTGGTAATATACCACTTGCTCTATTATTTTGAGAAGTACTCAATTTTATATATTCATTATTTAGTAAACCCTTATATCCCTCTATAAATCCATAACATTCTACTCCATTTTTTTCCGCAGCTTTTACTATAGCTCTTATAACTGCATTAAAACCTGATACATCTCCACCGTTTGCTAATATTGCTACTTTTTTAACCATCTTTTGATTCCTCCTTAAAATCGTTATATATTGTATTATACCAATAAAACCAATTTTTACAATATATAATTTAAATTTTTTTATTAGCGGGGACGGAGAAATCGGGGGACGGAGAAATTCTCCGTCCCCAATTCTCCGTCCCCCGATTTCTCCGTCCCCAATTCTCCGTCCCCGTTTCTCCGTCCCCCGATTTCTCCGTCCCCGATTTCTCCGTCCCCGTTTCTTCGTCCCGATTGAAAAAGAGCAAATTGAAAATTTGCTCTTTTGGGGTTTTATTTAGTTATTAATTTTTTTGTTTCTCTTGCTATTACAAGCTCTTCATTTGTTGGTACTACAAAAACTTTTATTTTAGAATCTGGTGCTGATATTTCTACTTCTTCTCCTCTTATTTCATTTTTAGCCTCATCTATTTTTATTCCTAAGAATTCTAATTTTTTGCAGATTCCAGCTCTTCTATTTTTTTGATTTTCTCCTACACCGGCAGTAAATACTATTGTATCTACTCCTCCCATTGATACTATATATTTTGCTATATATTGTGCTATATTTAAGTCATACGCTTTTAGGCTAAGCTCTGCTCTTTTATTTCCATTTAGATATTCTGCTTCTATATCTCTTACATCAGATGAAACTCCTGATATTCCATATAATCCAGATTCTTTGTTTAATATTCTATCCATTTCATCTGGTGAAATATTTTCTTTTTTCATTAAAAATGTAACTATTGAAGGATCTAAATCACCGCTTCTTGCACACATCATTATTCCACCTAAAGGAGATAGCCCCATACTTGTATCTACTGATTTACCACCATCTACAGCACATAAACTTGCACCTTGTCCAATGTGGCATACTATTGTTTTTAGGCTTTCTACTGGTTTATTCATAATTTCTGCAACTCTTTTTGATACATACGAATGAGATGTACCATGGAATCCGTATTTACGAACCTTATAATCTCTATAATAATGATATGGTATAGGATATAAATATCTTTCTTCTGGGATAGTTTGATGAAATCCTGTATCAAAAACAACAACATTTGGTTTACCATCCATTAAATTTCTGCAAGCTTCGATTCCCATAATAGCAGCAGGATTATGAACAGGAGCTAAATCAGCACATTCACGAATTCCTTCAACAACGCTATCATCAACTAAAACTGGCTCTGCAAATTTTTCTCCACCATGAACAACTCTGTGTCCTACAGCATTTATTTCGTCTAAACTTTTTATAACAGCATAATCAGTTTCAGTTAATTGCTTAATTATAAATTCCAATGCTTCTTTATGTGTTGGAGCAGAATTTTCTATAACATATTTTTCTCCATTTACTTTATGTGTTACAAAAGATTTATCTATCCCGATCCTTTCGTAATTTCCTTTTGCTATTACTTCTTCGTTTTCCATATTTATTAATTGGTATTTTAATGATGAACTACCACAATTTAAAACTAATATTTTCATTATTTAAATCTTCCTTTCAAATTCATTATTTAACATTTATTACAGCCATTAAATTAAACTTTTATTATTCTTTGCACTAAACCAAAAATTAATTACATTCACACAACTTTTTAGTATATCTTGCTATAAGTAGTTCTTCATTAGTTGGAATTGCAAAAACTTTAACTTTTGATGTATCGGCAGATACCTCTGCCTCTTGATTTCTTACATCATTTTTATTATCATCTAGCTCTACTCCTAAGAAATTTAAATAATTACATATTTTTTTTCTAGCATTAGGATCTTTTTCACCAATACCTGCAGTAAAAGTAAGAACATCTATTCCTCCCATTGATACTGCATATTTTGCCACAAATTGTGCTACATTATATGCATAATTTTCTATCGCCATTTGTGCGTTTTTATCACCATTTGCAGCTTCAGCTTCTATATCTCTAAAATCTACAGAAACTTCTGAAATTCCATACACACCAGATTTTTTATTTAATATTTCATCCATTTCTTCTGGAGTATGGTTTCTAAATTTAGCTATATATGTAACTACAGATGGGTCTATATCGCCTGATCTGGTTCCCATTGGAATACCACCAAGTGGTGTAAATCCCATACTTGTATCTACTGAATTTCCATTTTTTATAGCACAAACACTTGCACCTTGTCCTAAGTGACAATTTACTATTTTTAAATCTTTTATATCTTTTTCCATTATCTCAGCAGCTCTATTTGCTACATATTCATGTGATGTTCCATGAAATCCATATCTACGAATTTTATATTTTTCATAATATTTATATGGTATTGGGTATATGTAACTTTCTTCTGGTATCGTTTGATGAAATGCAGTATCAAACACTGCTACATTTATTTTTCCTGGCATTACAGATTGACATGCTTTTATTCCTAATATTGCTGCTGGGTTATGTAGTGGAGCAAGCTCTATACATTCTTCTATTCCAGCCATTACTTCATCATTTATAATAACTGGCTTAGTAAATTTTTCGCCTCCGTGAACTATTCTATGTCCTATTGCATAAATTTCATCTGGTGATTTTATTACACCATATACATCACTTTGTAATTTTGTTAAAACAAATTTTATAGCTTTTTCATGATTAGATACTGGTTTTTCAAATTTATGTTTTTCATCTCCAACCTTGTGAGTTAAAAAAGAATTATTTTGACCAATTCTTTCAAAATTACCTTTTGCTAATACTTGTTCATTTTCCATATCTATTAATTGATATTTTAGTGATGAACTACCACTATTTAATACTAATATTTTCATACACAATAACTCCTGTCTTTTTCAATTTTTTATATTAACTTATTTTTTTTAATTTTGTGTCTGGGCTTGTACAGCTGTTATTGCAATAACACCTACTATATCATCACTAGAGCATCCTCTTGATAAATCATTTACAGGTTTTGCAATACCTTGGCATAATGGTCCATAGGCTTCTGCTTTTGCTAATCTTTGTACTAATTTATATCCAATATTTCCTGCATCTAAATCTGGGAATATTAATGTATTTGCTTTACCTGCTACTGGGCTTCCAGGTGCTTTTGATTTTGCAATTTCTGGAATTATTGCTGCATCTAATTGTAGCTCTCCATCACATATTAAATTTGGTGCTTTTTCTTTTAATATTTTTGTTGCTTCAACTACCTTTTCAGTAAGAGGTGATGTTGCACTTCCATAAGTTGAATATGAAAGCATTGCAACTTTTGATTCTTTTCCTACTAGTTGTTCAAAACTTTTACTTGAAGAAATAGCAATTTCTGCTAAACTTTCTGCATCTGGATATTCATTAAGTCCACTATCTGAAAAAATAAATGTTCCATTTTCTCCATATTCGCAATCTGGTACAACCATAACAAAAAATGCAGAAACAAGTTTTGTTCCAGGTGCTGTTTTTAAAATTTGAAGTGCTGGTCTTAAAGTGTTTGATGTAGAATGACATGCCCCAGAAACTAAGCCATCTGCTAATCCTGCTTTAACCATCATCATAC
Source organism: Clostridia bacterium (assembly GCA_017937285.1). Taxonomy (GTDB): domain Bacteria; phylum Bacillota; class Clostridia; order TANB77; family CAG-508; genus CAG-492. The sequence goes on along the minus strand of JAGBDU010000010.1, from coordinate 31,500 downwards.
CAAAGTATGTTTCATCTTTTAAAATTTCTTTTGCTTTTTCTAAAGTCATTCCTTTTGCTTTTCTTAGTTCGTAAAAATCATTCGCTAATTTATTATATCTAGAATCCTCTATAGGATTAATAATTTTAACTCCATCAATATTTATATTATTTTCTTTTGCCATATTTAAGATATCATCTTTTTTTCCAAGAACTATAACATCTGCAAATTTTTCTTGTGACACTTTTTCTACTGCTTTAATTGTTCTTATATCATTACCTTCTGGTAATACTATTGTTTTTATATCTTTTTTGGCTCTTTGTTTCATATTTTCAATAAAAGACATTTTATTTTCTCCTTTCTATTTTATCACTACTCCTAATAATTTTGACAGCTCTACTGCTTGCATTTCATTTACAATAAGTCCTTTAATATATTCTTGTGAAATAGCAACTCCAGTTATATCTGAGTTAGATAAATCTATTCCATTTAAATTTGTTCTACATAATTGTGATGCTATTAAATTAGTTCTTTCAAACTCCACATCTTTTAAAATTACCTCTTGAATAATAGAATTTGATAATTTTGATTCAAAAAAACATGCTTCTTTGTATGTTCCTAATGATAAATTAGCATACGAAATGTTAGAATTATCCATTAAAATATTGTACATATTTACATTACAAAAGTTTGATCCTACTAATTTACAATTTTTAAATGTAACCCTTACAAAATTGCATTCATAAAACATTGTATTTGAAAAATCACAATTTTCAAATAAAACATCCGTGAAATATACTTTTTCAAATTTGCTATTTAAACATATACAATCTTTAAATTCACAAGAGCTAAATTCCATTCTGTCGGTTTCAACATTTGCTTCATAGCATTTATTGAAAAAGCAACATGCAACATCCATATCTCTTATTTTAGCTTCTCTTATTACCCCTTTTATTGTGTTACATTCTGTAATTCCATCTAAATTTGGTTCACTTATATTCATTTTGTATTTCCTCATCTTTCTTATGTAATAATTTTGTTGTGATAATATTAATATTTTACAACTTGTTACAATTTTGATTTAGTTTAATAACCACTACTTTTAGTTTATTAATAAATCTTTGAGCTAGATAGCTATAAATATAATTTTTATTTAAAAATTTAAAATTTCTTTTAGCTCTACTTGTGTTTCTGATAATGGTTTGCTATTTTCTATGTTAAATACATGAATATTTGGATATTTTTCTTTTATTTCATCTGCCATTTGTAAGTATACTCGTTGTTGGTTTACACTACTTTGACCACTAAATTTAGCATATGATGGCTCTACTTTGCCATCTCTTTTTAGCCTTTCTTCAAATAATGACTCATCTTTTAAATATAAAGTTATGTAATAAATATCAAAATCTAGCTTACTGAATTGTTTTAATAATTCAGTATATACTTCTGAAAAAGAATATTCTTTAAATCCTAATCTGCAATAATTTTCTTCAGAAAAGAACGTTCTATCGAATAATAAATTTATATTTAAATTTTCCATTTTTTGTGTATATTCTAATAAATCTACATACATTTTTTTTGATTTTTCAAGTCCTGATTTTGTACTATCACTTATTCCACTTAATCTATATAAATTAGTGTGTTTTATACTGTTTCTTAAATAATCTGTTATTGTTGTTTTTCCAGCTCCTTGAGCTCCTTCTACTACTATAATTTTTGAATTTGCCATTATTTTTTCCTCCGTTTTTATTACTTCTTATTCATGAGTAATTATATATACATCAAATTAATTAGTCAAGGTTTTTGTTATTGGGGACGGGGCAAAAAATTAAAGTTTTCATAATCTCTGTTACTATTTAATTTTATGACAACTTCAATTTTTTGCCCCGTCCCCATTTATTTGAAAACTTTAATTTTTTGCCCCGTCCCCATTTATTTCTTCATTGCATTTTTTATATATTCAATTTCTTCTTCTCTATCTAATCTTACAAATAGAGGCTCTCCTTTTGATATTACCTTTGTATTTTCTGAAATTTCACTATTTGAATTCATGCTATCCCATGTTGCTGTTTCTTTTGATATTCCTAATTGTTTTAACATTTTTTCTGATGTTTGTGGCATAAATGGTGATAATAATATTGCTATTTTTCTTAAATTTTCTGCTAGATGGTTCATTACAGATTTTAGCTTTTCTGTTCCTTCTTCTGATTTTGATAAAGTCCATGGTGCTGTTTCATCTATATATTTGTTTGTTCTTCCTATTAAAGCCCATATTTCTGCTAGTGCATTACTTACATAGTATGTATCCATTTTTTCTTCCACTTTTGATATTTGCTCTTTTGTGTAGTTTTCTAAATCATCATCAAAATCTGTTCTTTCTATTATATTTGTTGGTATAGTTCCTTCGAAATATTTATTCATCATTCCAATTGTTCTGTTTAGTAAATTACCTAAATCATTTGCCAAATCGTAGTTAAATCTATCTACAAAATCTTCTGGGGTAAACATTGAATCTTGTGAAAAACTCATTAATCTTAATAAGTAATATTTTGTTGCATCAAGCCCATATCTTTCTACTAATGTTTCTGGATAAATAACATTTCCTACAGATTTAGACATTTTTCCGTCTTTCATTACTATCCAGCTATGTGCATATATTTGTTTTGGAAGCTCTAGACCTAATGCGTGTAAGAATATTGGCCAATATATTCCATGAAATCTTATTATTTCTTTTCCTACTATATGTAAGTCTGCTGGCCAGTATTTTTTAAATAAAGTGTCATCATCAGACATATAACCTAGTGCTGTAATATAGTTTGTTAAGGCATCTAGCCATACATATAAAACATGTTTTGGATCATTTGGCATTGGAACTCCCCAGTCAAATGTTGCACGGCTTATACATAAATCTTCTAGTCCTGGATTTATGAAATTGTTGAATATTTCATTTTTTCTTGATTCTGGCTCTATAAAGTGTGGATTTTCTTTATAAAATTCTTTTAGCCAATTTTCATATTTTTTCATATTAAAGAAATATGATTCTTCTTGCATTTTTTTAACTTCTCTACCACAATCTGGGCATTTGCCATCTACTAATTGTGTTTCTGTAAAGTAGTTTTCGCAAGGCATACAATACCAGCCTTCATATGTTCCTTTATAAATATCTCCGTTTTTAAAAAATATATCAACGATTTTTTGTACCGCTTTAACATGTCTTTCGTCTGTTGTTCTTATAAAATCGTCATAGCCTATATCCATTAATTTCCATAATTCTTTTGCTTTATCAGCCATTTCGTCAACATGTTCTTGTGGAGTTAAACCTCTTTTTTCAGCAACAGTTTGAATTTTTTGACCATGCTCATCAAGACCTGTCAACATGTATGTGTCATAACCTCTTGCTTTTTTATATCTTCTTATGCAATCAGTTAATGTTGTTGCATATGCTGTACCAATATGAAATTTTCCACTTGGATAGTATATTGGTGTTGTTATATAAAATTTTTTCTTTTCCATAATGTGACATCTCCTTTATAAATTAAAATTCCCTATGATTATATAATCATAGGGAATTTTAGTCAAGAAAAATTTTGTTTAAATAGCTATAATAAACATACCTGCAGAATCTAATTCATATTTGTTATTTTGCCACGTTTCTAGCTGATATTTAAAATAAAAACAAGAGTTGTCTACTTCTTCTACAGTCATAGTACATCTCTGATTAGCTTTGCACCTAAATGATTCGCAAGATATTAACCATGATTTTTCATCATCGCAAGCAGTTATATCTTTTGGAAAAATTGGCTGGTATATACTTTTTAAAGTTTTATTAATATTGACTGTACTTTCTAATGCTTTAATGATTTTCGGACAAATTTCGATACGCTTTTTTTCTTTCATTATTTCAGTTATTATTGAGTTTAAGTCTCCTTGCTTTTTAAAATAATGACTGTTTTGTGGTCCAAAAAAACCTGTACATATTTTAGGTTTCTTTTTATAGTACCCTTTCCAGAATTCAGCTATTGGTCCATTATTATCCCAATCGTTACAAAAAACCTGAACTACCTCATAATTATTTGCAGGGTTAAGTCTAAATTTTTCAATACATGTTGTTTGACCTCTTTTTAGCTCTAGCTCAGGAGCTTTTTCTGTTAAATACCGTACCACATCGTTTAAATCTCTAATATTCATAATCGCACTCCTTTTTTGTCAAACTTTCGTACAAAAAATTACTTTTTTAATTTAGATTACTAAATTAATACGTATACATCGAGTTTTTACTTGATTTTAATATTATAGCATGAGTTAATAATTTGTGTCAATTGTCAATTGGGGACGGGGCAAAAAATTAAAATTTACATAATTTCTACAATTTCAATATTTGCCCTAGTTTCCACGAAGATATATTCAATCTATTTTCTACATCTCTTTTACTCATATTTGCATTATTCAAAAGTACGTTTATCAGCTCTTTTAACATTTTTTTATCTTCTAAAACTTCAGGTATCACCGTATTATTTCTACAAAGAAAATCTTTAATATATTCTTCCATAACTTCTTCTTTATTATTTTCATCTTCTATAAAACCCGAAAAATCATCTGCATGTTCTATATTCGAAAAATAATTTTCAGATTCAAATATTTTATTTAAAATTTTATTTTTAGCAACTCCTGTTTTTTTCTTATAATCATTGTATGATGAAAACTCATAATCTTCACATTTCTGCACCATTTTCGCTTTTACTGGATTTTTATGTATATATTTTATACATTGCCATAGATATTTTTCATCTAATATTGGCTCGCTTTTAAATCTATTTCTAAAAACATAACCCACTCTTTCTTCGTACCAATTGAAATATCTGGCATAACTTGTATTTATCATACGCATAAATCTTGACAACTCATTAATTTGCTCTGTATAAATTAGCATATGTACATGATTTGACATAACACAATATGCAATTATTTCTATATTGTGCTTTTTTTCATTTTCCCTCATTAAATCTAAATATTTTTTACGATAACTTTCCTTATAAAATATTTTTTCTCTGTTAATGCCTTGTGACATAACATGAAAAAAAGATGCATTTAAGTCTTTTCTTGCTATACGAGACATATTTCTTCACCATTCCTTACTTTAAAATTTGCCCCCAGCGTACTTAATGTACATCTTTTTTTAACCCCTATGAAATTAATTTTTATTTTTTGGATTCGGATTATTACTTATTTGTAATTTATGTTTACTTTAATTTTTTGCCCCGTCCCCAAGTTTTTGTTCTATTAGATTAGCTATTGTTTGTGCTTTTTGTTTTATGTAGTTTTGGTTTTCACCTTCTATCATTACTCTTACTAATGGTTCTGTTCCTGAGGCTCTTATTAATACTCTTCCATTTCCATCGAATTCTTTTTCTAGCTTTTCTATTTCTGATTTTATTTCTTCGTCTTTGTCAAAGTCGTATTTTTTGTCTGATGATACTTTTGCATTTATTAATACTTGTGGATATGCTTTCATTATTGATGCTACTTCTGATGCTGTTTTTTCTTCTTCTAATATTGCTCTTATTAGCATTAATGATGTTAATATTCCGTCACCTGTTGGATTGTAGTCTAGGCATATTACGTGTCCAGATTGTTCTCCTCCTAAGTTGTATCCGTTTTTTAGCATTTCTTCTAAAACATATCTATCTCCAACTTTTGTTTGAACAAAATTTAAATCATTTTGTTTTGCATATTTGTTTAATCCTAGGTTGCTCATTACTGTTGCTACTACTGTATCTTTGTTTAATTTTCCTTTTTTCTTAAAATAATTTGATAGCACTGCTAAAATTTTATCACCATCTATTTCATTTCCTTTTTCATCTATTGCTAAACATCTATCTCCATCTCCATCATATGCAATTCCTAGGCTACATTTATTTTTTATAACATAGTCTTTTAACATTCCTAAATGTGTTGAACCACAGTTATCGTTTATATTAATTCCATCTGGATTATTGTTTAATATATGATGTTTTATTCCAAGTACTGTAAATACTTTATCTGCTACAACTGATGTTGCTCCATTTGCTGTATCTATTGCTACAACGAAGTCATCTTTATTTAGCTCTTCTAATTCCTCTTCGAAATTCTTTCTGAAAAAATATACATATTCATCTAATAAATCTGTTCTTATTTCAGATACTCCTATTTTGTCGTTTACAGCTGTTAGTTCATTTATTTTACCTGAGTCCATTACTTCTTCTATTTCTTCTTCTAGTTCATCTGGAATTTTCATTCCTTTATTACTGAAGTATTTTACCCCATTAAATTCATATGTATTATGAGATGCTGAAATAACTACACTTGCATCTGCTTTAAATCTTTTTGTTAAATATGCAACTGCTGGTGTTGGCATTACTCCTAATATTTTTACATTTGCACCATAACTTAAAAATCCTGCAATCATTGCACTTTCGATTAGAGTACCTGATATACGTGTATCTCTTCCTATAAAAATTGTTGGTGCATGATCTGTGTGTTTTGATAATACATATGCACCTGCTTTTGCTACTTTATATACAAGTTCAGGAGTTAGCTCTGTATTTGCAATTCTCCTGATACCATCTGTTCCAAAATATTTTCTCATATATTGTACCTCCTCAAAAAATCTTGTTTTATTATATATTTAAACTCACAATAAGTCAAATAGAATTTCGGGGACGGAGATTGCGGTCTTACCGCAATCTCCGTCCCCGATTCTCCGTCCCCAAAAAATTTATTTTTAAAAATTCTAGTCTATCTAATGTATAATCTGAAAAATTATTATCAATAAAAAATCATTTTATTTTGCTTATGTCAATATAATCGCTAATCTCATCAAAACTTACGACATAATCAAACTGTCCTGCTGCTCCACTAGCAATACTATACTTAGGTATCTCTACACACATAATACCCTCTTTTACAATATATCCACTTATTTTTCCAATAGCATCGTTTACAATCTCTTCATATCCTTCATTTAATTCATCATATCTTTCATCATTCTTTAATTGTTTATATACAGATTTAAGACATGCATCTTGATAGTTTGTTTTATCTATAACAATATCTTCAATATTAACCTCTTCTCCATTATTTAAATAAAATGATATTCCTGATGTTGAGTCCCATGATACTCCTCCTAAACTTCCTGAAAATATACGTTTAAATGTTATAATTTTATTATTATAATATTCAATTTCATACTCCTGTTCAAATCCAATTTCTTCTGCATATCCATATTCATTATAACCTTGTAGAATTTCATTAACATCTGAATCTTGTGACTGTTCATTAATTTCCTTCCATACTTTAGTATAATTTTCTTTTAATTTATTCTCTATCTTTTTTGCTATTGATGAATCTAATCCATATATGGTTGGTTCTTGCTCCTTGCATACAAAATTAGCTACCCCAACTGTTAATCTTCTTACCTCTTTTTCACTATTTTTTAATGTAATGCTTCGTTTAATATTTTGATCTTCATTTATAAAATTTTGGGTTACATTGCTATTAACCACATTATTAGTATTATTACTTCCAACTTGTGTATTATTTTCTACCACGCTACTATTCTCACTATTTTTATCTAATTCACTACTTTTTTTGTTCGCTCTATTTAATGATAATACAAAATAATATATTGCAACACTCGCTAATGCAATAATGAGAAATACTACAATTCTAAAAATAATTTTACTTGTTTTTTTCATAATAAAAATTCCCCCTTTATTCTTTAAACTTTTGTATAAAATATTTTAGGTTACAATTCACGGCTAAAAGTAAGCCGTTCCAAAGGGATTATATTATAAAAAATGGCCGTGAATTGTAACTATTTTAGTTCATAAATTATAAAATTTACAAATAAACTATTGTCATTTATATAATAAAAATCTTGTTGTAAACTTGACTTTTAATCTATAAAAATTATAGTCTAAATAAAATGAAATATCAAGAAGAATTATATAATTTTATTAATATTTGATATTAAACGTTACAGTTCATGTGCCTTAAAATAAGTCATTCCAAAGGAATTGTAACTATTAAACTGTTACAATTCATAGCTAAAAATAAGCCTTTCAAAATATATTATCTTGTTATTGAATATGTAATTCCTCAAAAAACGCCCCAGAAAATTGCTCAGCTTCTATCTATATCCTAGGGACGGAGATTTTCTGGTATGGAGAATTCTCCGTCCCCAAATCTCCGTCCCCGAAAATCTCCGTCCCCGAAATTCTCCGTCCCCAATTCTCCGTCCCCGAAAATTTAGTTTCCTTCTGCTTTATCAAAACATTCTATTTCACATTTATTTTCAGTGCATTCTTTTACACATTTTTCTGGTCTTCTGAAAGTTAGATACCAATTCATTCCGTTTTTACTTTTTGTAATGTATTCTAACATTTCATCTTGTTTACAAACTGTAGTTGGCACTGGATTTACTATTGGATTGTATGGTACCCAGTTTGCTGGTGTTGCTCCTTTATTAATATCAGCTATTTGCAATGCGTTTAATGCTCTTAAAATTTCTAGAATACATCTACCTACATTTAATGGATATATTAAAATTAATCTTATCGTTCCGTTTGGATCTATTATATATACGTTTCTTACAGTTTCTGTACTACTTACATTGTTTGAAATCATTCCATATTTTCTTGCAATTTCTCCGCTTCTATCTGCAATTATTGGAAATGGTATTTTTATTCCTGTTCTGCAGTATATATCATACATCCATGCTAGATGTGAGCTATTACTATCTATACTAATCCCCAATAGTTCTGTGTTTAGGCTTTTAAAATATGTACATGCTTTTGCAAATGCAATCATTTCTGTAGTGCATACGGGGGTAAAATCGCCCGGATGTGAAAATAATACAAGCCACTTACCTCGATAATCACTTAACTTAATTTTTCCAAATGTAGTTTGTGCTTCAAAATCTGGTGCCATTTGACCAATTCTTACATTACCGTTCATCATAACCTCATAATCCATATAAAATAACCTCCAATCATAATTTGTATATTTTATGATTGGAGGTTATTTTTTGATACTTTTTTAAATTTTATTTTACTTTCTTAATGCTTGTTTTTTAATATAAAATATTTCATATTCTTTAAGTTCGTTAAAATATTTTTTATAGTTACTAAAGATACGTTTTTTCTTTTGATAATTAATTTTTTACAAAGATATTAAATAACGTTGTCATTGTCATTTCTGTATCTGAGCAAAAATTTTTACTGACAATACTAATATTTATTATCACTTATCATTTTCTTTTTAAATATTATCACTGAAATAACTAAAATCACAATCGTATAAATGCAAAATACTGTAATATTTCTTGTAGATATGATTTCTAAATCATTATTCATTATTCCTTTTATTATTGTTACACAAGATTCAAAAGGTAAATATTCGCAAATCTTGGCAAATTTTTCCCCTAATAGTTCTCTTGGAAAATACATACCACTCGTAAAACATACAAGTTGAACTACAATACTTGATATTCCTGATGATGCTTTTTCAGTAAACATACTTCCTATTATTATACCTGTTGCAATAAATAATACTGCAACAACTATTGATACAAGTATTGCCCAAATAATATTTATACTAAAACTTAATCCTAGTATTACTGCAAGTATAAAGAATAATACATCTTGTATTATTATAAGTGGAATAATTGATAACATATAACCTAATATGTATTCTATTGGTCTCATTGGACTTATTCCTAATCTTACAAGTAATGACGTTGTTCTATCTTTACTAATTAGCATTGCTGTAAATAGCGTAATAAATGAAAATCCAAATACTACAATTCCAGGTGTGAAATTCTGCAATTCATAGCTCTCATTAGGAATATTTATTTGTTTAAATATGAATAATAAAAACAATGGTAATAATACCGAAAATATTATACTTAATGGATCTCTTATAATTTCTTTAAAATTTCTTTTTGCAAAATTTAATATTCTCATATTACAATTCACCTCCTGTTGCTATTTTAACAAATGCATCTTCAAAGTTTTTTGCTCCTGATTTTTTTATTAGTTCTTCTGCTGTTCCAACCTCTATTAAATTTCCTTTTGCCATAATACCTATTCTATCTGACAAACTTTCTGCTTCTTCCATATAATGTGTAGTTAATATTATTGTAATTTTTCCCTTTAATTTTTCTATAACATTCCATAATTCTTTTCTCGCAATAACGTCAAGACCTAGAGTTGGTTCATCTAAAAATAATATTTTAGGCTCATTTATTAAAGCTATTGCAATAGATACTTTTCTTTGCCAACCTCCAGACAATGTTTTTGCCTTTTGTTTTAATACTTCTTCTAGTTTAAACATTTTTACAAGTTCATTTATCTTTTCTCTTTTATTTGGTATTTGATATACTCCTGCCATAAATTCTAAATTTTCTTTTACAGAAAGATTTGGCGCAATAGCTGTTTCTTGTGGCGATACATTTAAAATTTCTTTTATTTTTTGTCTATCTTTTATAATATCTAATCCCTCTATTTTTATTTCACCACTGCTCGGCAATATAAGAGTTGATAACATTTTTATTGTTGTAGTTTTTCCAGCACCATTTGTACCTAATAAAGCAAATAATTCTCCATTATTTATTTTTAAGTTGATATTATTAACGGCTATTTTTTCTTTAAATTTTTTAGTTAAATTTTTTGTTTCAATAGCTAACATTTTTATTCTCCTCCTCAGTAATGTTTGTTATACTTTTCTTACTTATTGTACTTAAAAAACACAAAAAACACAATATAATCTTATAAAATTTATAGAAAAATTGTTACTAGTCAATGTTTTGTTAAACTTAGCCTTTCAAAAGAGATTATCTTGTTAGTGGTACCCCCCTAGAAAAACGACCCGGACAGTTGCCCGGGTCTATCTATATAAAATCTTCCCTTATTATTCAGCTTTTTTATCTTCTGACTTTGTATTTTATAATCAAAATACTAGAACTGTAGTTCCAATATCTTTCAAATAGAATCTTCCATCAGTTAACAAAATCGCTTTATAATAAGGTGGGATGTGCGCTAGTTATACTAGCTTTACATAAATCTATACTACCATTTTTTTTTATTTATGTCAATATTTACCAAACATTTTTTTATTCATATATTTCTAATTGTTGCCTAAATAGTTCATCCTTCGTTGTAAACAAATTTAAATTATCAGATTTACTTAAAATTTTTCTTACAGTCCATAATCCTAATCCATGCTTTTCTAAATTATCTGTTTTTGTTGTATACCCTTTTTCATAAATTTTTTCTAAATCTATATCTTGTTGCAAAAATGTGTTTTCAATTATTATTAGTTTTCTGTTTACTTTAAAATCTTTTAAAAATTTTACATTAATTACCTTTTCTTCACACTGCTTTGTAGCTTCAATTGCATTATCTAGTAATATTCCTAAAATTCGACATAATTCATATGTTGAAATCTTAAGCTCTTGAAAATTTATCATTATTTCTACATTCATCGCAATATTATTTTCTTGTGCTAAATAATATTTATTTGTAATAATACTATAAACGGCTGAATTGTTTATAATTTTAGGATCCAATAACCCCATATTATTAACTTCTTTGCATTCTTTAAGGATAGATTCACTCATTAATTTTATTCCTTCTACATCATTTATTTGAGCATATCCATTCAGAGCTTGCACAAAGTTGCTAAAATCATATCTAAATGCTCTTATATTGTCATACATTATTGATAATGTTTTATTATATGTTTCTAAATTATGAATTTTTTCGTCCATTTCTTCAAGTTTTGCTATTCTAAAAATATCTTTCATACTTATGTAAAAATATAATATTAAAGAAATAATATCTATTATAAATATGCTATATGGAAAATCAGTTATAAACAAAGTCATTTCAATGGCATTAAACAATATTAACATACAGGCTATTGTAGAGATTAGAATTACTCTAATTTTATTTTTCTTTGCCATAAAATTCTTCATTTTTATTGTTACATTTTTTAATTTTACAACTAAACAAATTATTAGTCTTGATATTGAAATTGAAAGAGTTAAACATAGTTTAAATTTATAATTATACATTCCACTTATATATGTTGATACTTCTGGAAGTATAAGACAAAATAATTTCGAAAAAATTAATTCTAACGAAATAATACTTATTGCGTTTATTGCTTCACCTAATATGCATCTTTCGATTTTCTCTTTAAAACATAATTTAAATATAAAAACCGTAACTATTATATGAATAGCTCTATAAATTACAATAGGTATACACAACGCAAAAATCATTCTAAATGTGGTTTCTAATAATACTACCTTTAATATTTTAGTTTTTGTTACCTTAACACTGAATAATTTTACAAATAAATATATATCACAAAAAGAAAAAAATATTGCAGATATTACGCTTGTAATAATCCATTGATAAAATACACTTGCTTCTACCATTTTTTGTAGCTCAAACGCCCCTTCCATGTACATCGCTCTCCTTTTAGATCTTTTTTCTTCTTTTTTCTTGCTTATTCTACCACCACTTAATATAAAAAACAAGAAAAAACACGATGATAGTTTTATTTTTCATCGTGTTTTTTCGACATTTTTTTCGACATTTTTTGCATGTATCATTTCATTTTGATTTAAAGTTAATTATACTTTTTATTTTATTTATTATTTTCTTAATAAAATTATCTTTTTTATTATTAATTTCTATTGGTAAATTTTCTGATGAGTTATTTTCTGATTGGTTAGTTTCTAATTTAGTTTTAAAAATATTATTAACATCATATTTTTGTTGTTTTTCTTTTTCTGCTTCAATACTATTTTGTTTTAATATTTCATTTATAATACTTTTTTGTTTTTCATTTGCAAAATAATTCATGTATATAGATACAATAACTGCATTAGCTTCTCTAGATATAGTTTGATCTTTAACATTTAAAGATTCATCATATATAAATTTATAATTTTTATCACAATTATTTTCATAAAATTGAATTTCATTTTTAGGAATTCTTTCATATTCTTCTTCTGGAATATGTTTTAATATTTCTAATACCTCTGTATATGCTTTAGCATATTTTCTTTCCATACACATATCCTCCAATTATATTTTATCTTTTGTTTACTTAATTTATTTCTGGTTCATTTATATCTACTTTTGACTTATTTGGCTTAAAAGCTCTATTTTTATTAGCTAAATACTTATCTACCTCTTTTTTAGTTATACCTCTTCTCAATATATTTTGAGCTAGCTTTTTAAGACTATTTTTTGTAGTTCCATTTTCTATAGTTTTATTTTCTGCTACTTGCATTTTTTCCTCCGTAAAATTTATTTTATAGTTGGATTATATACCAATTATTTTTATTTTGCAATAGCACATTTTTTTACATTTCAAGATATAGCACATTTTTTTGTATTCCAAGGTAATTTTTTATCTATTTTTTTGTTTTTTTCTTTCACAATATTGTTGTTCCAATTTAGCTAATGTTTTGCTATTTTCGTCAAGTAATTTTTTAACATCGATTGTAGGGTTTAGCTCTCCCATTCGTTTTATAACATTCCTGCCCCAATTATTTGTATGGTTGGCAGTTCTTACATATTCGGTATTATTATATAAGTCACTTCTGTATGTAGCATTTCCAATTAAGTCATTTTCGCTACCTTGATGCTCTACTTGCTCTAATACAATTTTTAATGGCATTATATATGTTCTACCATCACCTTCTAATAATGCTAACTTTTTGTCTACAAAAGGCACCATAATATATCCATCAAATAATTTGCAACATACTTTTACTTTTTCTCCAGCACCTAAAGATTCAAACAGCTGGTTACTTAATTCATTATTTATATTAAACATTCCATATGGATCATCTTTTTCATAAGCCCCATTTGGTTGTTTTTTATCTTTATAATCTTTACTTTTTACATTTTTGTCTTGGGCTGATCTGGCTAAATCTATATCTTGTCCTACTATACCGCCACTTTTTCTTAATTTTTCAAGTGCCAGCTCTATGTCATATTGATCATTAATTTTACTTGCAGTTTGATAATCTATTACACCAAATTTAACAAAAGACCCAAACAAATCTTCATAATCTAAATTACCAGATAAATATAAACTACTTATTTTATCAACATCTAAATAACCTTTAAATTTACTAAGATTTTCAACGCTTATCTTTCCTGATTTAAAAAATTTAAGCAAATCAGATGTTTGATAATATCCCATTAATACATTAGGATTTAATCCACTATTTATTTTTTCTAAAAGAATTTCTTCATCTTCAAATTGCTCTAATACTGTTTCTTGTGATATCATTCCATTATTATATGCTTCAACTATTATATTATCATCATTTTGTTCATTATAAAATTTGATTATTTCTTCTTCTGATATATCTTCAGATGTAAATTTAGATAGCTCTACAATACCTTTTTTGCATAAATCTAATAAATTTTCTGTTTTTGCATCTTTATTGTTTTTACTATTTTCAATTTGCTCTTTTTCTTTATCTATTAGAGCTCTTTGTAAATCTATACCTTTATTTTGGTATATTAAATTTAATTCGTTATTAATAAAATCAATATATTCCTGAGAATTCGCAGATTTAGCTAGCTCTAATACTCGTTCTATTGTAAAAAAATCTGCAATTTTTTCATCACTTATACTAGCACCATTTAGCTCTAACGCTATTTTTCTTTTATGCTCTTCACAATATTTGTTTATTATATTATTTGTATTTAAGCATTTCAAATTATAAATTTTTGTTATATCTTCATCAGTAAAAAAGTCTTTTTCGTATAATTCCCATATAAGCTCTGTAGCATCTGTTTTATAAATCTTTTTTTCTAATACATCCATAATACTTTTTTTGTTTAACGAGTAGCATAACAAATCTTCAATTGTTGTATTATTTTCTAATACTCTGCTACTAATATATCCTTTTGAAAAAGCTTCAAAAAAATCACACTTTTGTAGATATCTTAATATATGTTGAGAATTTTTTTCTTTTAAGGCATTTACTAAACTTTCACCACCAATATAAGAACGCACTTCGGCTGGATTTATATATTCATTTTTTTCCAGTTTTTCCATTATTGATTTATTAGTATACAATGTTTTTAAATAATTACTTACATATTCTTTAAAATCTTCTTTTCCAATATAATTTTCAATAATAAACATAATATCATCATCATTCAATTTATTTATATTGAATGTAGTTTTTAATATTTTATTATAATTATCAGAGTCACTCATTGTAACAGCCATTAATTTTGAAAAATCACTAGGTAGCTCTTCTTTTATTGAATCATATATATCGTAAATTTTTTTTACAACATCATTATATTCTTTACTATTGTTATTTAAAAATCTTTCTGTTCGCTCTGATAATACTGTCATTCCTGCAAAATCGATAACAAGTTCATATACATTTTTGTCACTCACATTCTTATACTGTTTATTAAATTCTGTATAAGCTGCTGCTATCATTGAAGAAATTCGTTCAAAAAATAAATCTATATTAATAGGTACATCTTTTTCATTTTTTGCAGTTAAATATACACGATTTCCTCTAAATTTTGCATTTCCTGTAAATGCTCTTTCCAAAATTAAAGTATCCATTTTTTCAATAACTTGTTCTATTGTTTTATTTTTATCCATAAATAAATTCATTCAACATCCTCCAATTTTTATTATCTACATTATAATTATCTTTTCCTTAGTTATAATTTTATCATCTATAAAAAATTTATAGTTGTCAAAAGGGTTTTTATTTATATATACCATTTTTGAATTTACATTTTCTAAAAAATAATATGCTTTTTTTACATCTTTTGTAAAAATAACAGAGCAAAAATCTTCACCTTTTTTATTTATTTCAGTTATTACTTCTTCTATATTTTTATCTTTATATAAATTAAGAGCTATATTATTTTTAAAAATAAATTCATCCATTTCAAGTAATACATTTTTTAAATTTTTGTCATCTAAATATAATGATACTGTACCATACGCATTATATATAATTTTTTTTGTTATATTTCTTTTTAAAAGATTAAACCTACGTATTTCTCCTATGCAGATATAATTATCAAAATCTTTTTCATCTGCATATATTTCATTAAAATTTTTAATTTGTTTTATAGTTATAGTTGTTTTATAATTTTTTTTATTGCTTATTGTATTTATTAAATTTATTATGTATGTAGAAAATTTATGTATTTTAGTATCTTCATAAAAAACAATATTATTGTGCGTTTTTAGTGCTTTTATTGATAAATATAGCAAAATATCTGGACTACCATTATATACAACTGCTATATTACCTAATCCATCTACTTTTAAATTTTTTGAGTTTTTTTCTAACTCCCATGGTTCATTTATTACATTTTGAATAATTTCAAGTATTTTAGTATATGTTAAATTTTCGGCAAAAGTTTTATTATCTTCATTTAATAATTTAAAAATTATACCTACATTTTGCTTTAATGCACTTTCTATTTCATTTAATATTTCTTTTACTTTATCAATATTAAATTTGCTAAAATCTTTTTTTATCATACTTAAATTCATATATACCCCTTATTAATTTTGCATTAATAAATATTATATTTTTTATTATTTTGTAAACAACTATATATATATTACCATACTTTACATAATTTGTAAATGGTAAAATAAAAAGGACGAAAGCTTTGCTTTTGTCCTTTTTATTTCGATTGCCTTTATAGGTATTTATTGTAGTTTTGATAAGAGGCTTTTTACTTCTTCATCTGTTAATCCTGTACATTTTACAATAAAACTAATATCGCTACCTTCTTGTAGCATAATTTTAGCAATTTTTATTTTTTCACTGATTTTTCCTTCAGCATATCCCTCATTCCTACTTGAATTCATTTCTCTTACATATTTATCCCTCAATCTTGCTTTTTCACGCTCTTTTTCATCTTGACTAATTTGCTCTAGTACTTTTCTTGCTGCTTTTATATCTTCATCTTCTTCCATACTCAAATCCCCCTTTTCATTTGGATTTAGAATAAATTTTAACCATTTTGTTAGCTTTTTTGGTTTTATGTTTTGGTTACTATTTACTTCTAGCTTCTTTAGCTCTATTATATGAAGTTCTAGTTTTTCTGTCAATATTATTTCTGAAAATTCGTCTTCTCTTATGTGCCATGATGTGTGGAACTTCGGAATTTGGGTTAAATTACTTAAGTCAAAATCTGCTATTAAAATTGCTATTGCCTTTTTTGTTTTTATATAATCTTCGCCTTTATTAATGCTATTGCTATATAAGTTTGACCAATACCATAAGATTCTATCTGCTATGTTTTTATTTTTTGCAACTTGCATTTCAATGTTGAATACAGAGTTATTATCTGCTGTTGCTTTTATATCTAATATCCCCATTTTGTCATCTTGTAGCTCTTTTATAGTTGGCACAGAGCTTGCTATTTCTAACGATTTATATTTTTCATTTGTAATAGATTCTAACAATCCTTTTGTTATATTTTCGTTTCCTTTGTAACCAAATATTCTTCCGAATACATAATCATTTGTTGGATTTAATAACGTTTTTTGTGTCATAAGATCACTCCTTTGGATTTTGGCAGATTCGCCGAGAATTAAATTTTTTTGAATAAAAAATAGAGGGTTGATTATACTTTTGTATAATTTCCCCCCTAACATTTGTTATTATATATGCAAATAAAGGATTTTTCAAGGATTTTCGTTTTTCATATTTCGTCAAAATATGCTTTTTTTCTACGGTTTACATTTAGAACAAGCAGTATATCCACTAGAAATTGCACTAGATTTACTAATAGCATGACTGCTGTTTTTTAAATATTGGCACCCTGCTCTATGGTATTTGGTTCCAGTATTTGTTATATAAACTGTAGCCGAATTTGAAGTTGTTGATTCAGTTGTTGAAGATTTAGATTTGTTAGTTGTTGCCTTAGTTTTACCACTTGAGCTTGTACTACTTGATTTTGCAGTAGAAGACGATGAACTTGATTTATTACTTGATGCCGTGCTAGATGATGTATTTACATTATTATTTGAAGATAAAGCATTTATTACTTTTGCACTTTCGCTATTTTGAGTATTTTTAGAATCAGTTTTAGTTATATTGTTTTCGGCAATTACTGGATTTTCTGCTGTAGTACTTGTTTGATTTTCTATAATATTTTCAGATGTGGTAATATTATTAATCCCGCAATAGTTAATAAGATTCCGCCTAATGGAGATGTTGTTATATTAGTTACTCCCATTATAATTATAAATATACCTATTATCCATGATAGTATTTTTAAATATTTTTTCATTTGTATATTCTTCCCCCTTTTTATTATTTATAGAATCAATTTATATTTAGTAGAATATCAAAAAATGTCGAAATGTGCAATTATATTCGTATTACACATTTCGACATCTTTCGACTTTTTTATATTTACTAATATCTACTATACAAATCTCTAATATAAACCTTATCTTTTACATCTTCCAAAGCATCTTCGAATCTATTTGATAAAATAATATCAGATTTTTTAGCGACTTCTTCAAAATCGCTTATAATTGACAATATGTATTTTTCCTTTATTTTGCTTGCCTTTTTATGTATTTATTGTTGCTGTGATAAGAGGCTTTTGTTAATGATAAAATAAGAATGTACAAAAAATTGAAAATAAAAATGTACAATTTTGTACATTCTTATTTTCAAGAAATTGTACATTTTTATATTGACATTAACATCTTCACAATACTACTTTACTTAAGCTCCTCAAGCTCCTTTTCTGTTAGCCCAGTTACTTCCACTATTATTTCTTTACTGATTTTTTGCTTCAATAAGCTCTTTGCAATTTTTATTTTTTCATTTTTTTTGCCTTTTTCTTTACCCTTTGCAAAACCTTCTTCATATCCATCCTGTCTATAAAAACCTGCATCTATTATGTATTTTTCTCTTAACCACGCCTTCTCTCGCTCTCTTTCATCCTGACTTATTTGCTCTAGCACCTTCATTGCTTCTTTAATATCTTCGTCTTCGCTCATCTCGAACCCCTCCTCTTCTGGATTCATGATAAATTTTAACCATCTTACAAGCTTTTTTGTTTTTCCGTTTTGGTTATTATTTACCTCCAGCTTTATTAATTCTATTATATGAAGTTCCAATTTATCTGTCAAGATTATTTCTGAATATTCATCTTCCCTGATGTGCCATGAGGTATGATATTTCTTTATTTCGTACAACTTTTCTATTTCAAAGTCTGCTATTAAAATACCTATTGTCCTTTTGGTTTTTAAATAATTTTTTCCCGAAGTAATACTAGAGCCAAAAAGTTTTGACCAATACCATAAAATTCTCTCTGCAATATTTTCGTTTTTTGCAACCTGCATTTCAATATCAAAAATAGTGGCATCATCCGCCATTGCTTTAATGTCTAATACTCCAATTTTATCATCCTGTAAATCCCTTAATGTTGGCACTTGGCTTGAAATTTCCACTGTTTTGTATTTTTCATTTGTTATTGATTCTAAAAATCCTTTTGTAATTTTCTCATTTCCCTTGTATCCGAAGATTCTTCCGAATACATAATCATTCGTTGGATTTAATAAAGCTTGTTTTGTCATCTGACCACTCCTTTGAATTTTGGCAGGTATGCCTTGAATTAAAATATTTTTTGAATAAAAAGAGCGAGAAAAATAAAAATTTCTCCCCCCTAATAAATTTCATTATATATACATATAGCAAATAAATCAAGAAAATTTGATTTACAAAATTCGACATAATATAAGTTATATATATAACGAAAAGATCGAAATTCACAATACTACCATATCATAAATTTCGATTCTCAGGTCTATTTAATTACATCTCTAATCTTCTTCACAACAGTATACCCCACACAAGCAATCAAGCTACCACTTGTATCGATCAAGCAATCTGTAAACAAACTACTTCTACCTGGTACAAAAGATTGATGATATTCATCTGTTAATGAATATATAAAGCATATTAGTATAACTAGTAATATTTTTTTAATTGAATAATTTTTATTTGTATACACATTTATTGTACATATGATAAGTATTGCTAATACTGCGTATTCAGTTGCATGTGCACATTTTCTCAGTGGGAAGTTTAATTTATTTACTGCCTTATCTATCTTTTTTGGAGGAATGTTATTTTCTATGATTCCTATACTTTCTGATATTTCGGTTGTTTTTTCAACAGTTTGCTTTATTGTTTGCTTACTTTTATTATTTGATTCTTGTGTATTCATTGATGAGAATATGAATATTACTGTAAGCCAAATTATGGTTAGTATTGTGTATATTAATTTTCTTTTCATATGTTATTCCTCTTTTTACTAATCCCTACTATACAAATCTCTAGTATAAACTTTATCTTTTACATCTTTCAAAGCATCTTCGAATCTATTTGCTAAAATAACATCAGATTTTTTAGCGAATTCTTCAAAATCGCTTATAATCTTACACTTGTTAAATTCATCTGCTTTTAGTGTTGGCTCATATATTATAACATCTACACCTTCTAATTTTAATCTTTCAATTATTTCTTGAATAGCACTTGCTCTAAAATTATCTGAACCGCTTTTCATAGTTAATCTGTATATACCAACTGTTTCTGGATTTTTACGCATTATCATTTCAGTTATATGTTTTTTTCTTGTTCTATTTGATCTTACTATTGCTCTTATTAGATTTTGTGGTACATTATCGTAATTTGCTAATAATTGTTTTGTATCCTTTGGTAAGCAATATCCACCATATCCAAATGAAGGATTGTTATAGTGGCTTCCTATTCTTGGGTCTAAGCAAACTCCTTCTATTATGTCTTTTGTATTTAAACCTTTTATTTCCGCATATGTATCTAATTCATTAAAATATGCAACTCTTAGGGCTAAGTATGTGTTTGCAAATAATTTAACTGCCTCTGCTTCTGTTGAATCCATAAATTTAATTTCTACATCATCTTTCAAACTTGCACTTTTTAACAGATTAGCAAATTCTTTTGCCCTTTCAGATTTTTCTCCAACTATAATTCTTGATGGATATAAATTATCGTATAAAGCTCGTCCTTCTCTTAGAAATTCTGGACTGAACATTATATTGTCTATGTTATATTTTTCTTTCATTGATTTTATAAATCCTACTGGAATTGTAGATTTTACAACCATTGTTGTATCAATGTTCATGCTTATTAGTTTTTGAATTACATCTTCTACTGATGATGTATCAAAGTGATTTTTTTCATCATCGTAGTTTGTTGGAGTACTTATTATTATGAATTTTGCTCCTTCAAATGCTTCTTTGTAATCTAATGTTGCTTTTAGATTTAAATTTTTTGTTTTGAAGAAATCTTCGATTTCTTTGTCTCGAATTGGTGATATACGTTGGTTTATCTTTTCTACTTTTTCTGGTATAACATCTAGTGCTATTACTTCGTTGTTTTGGCTTAGTAGTGTTGCTAGTGATAAACCTACGTATCCTGTTCCTGCTACTGCGATTTTCATTTTTACATACACATCCTTTTATATGTTATTATAAATTATTTTGGTACTATGTCAAGATGTTTCTGGATGATATTATTATTGGCAATTAATCTTATAACTTGCATTTGCCTTTACAATTTTGCATTTATTTTTACAATTTACCATTGACACATACTATGTATTAGTATGTTGTCACATATAGTTTTAGATTTTTTCAACACAAAAAAAGTTAATTTTTTTATCCGCTAAAAAAAACAGGTATTGCGTTAAATCTTTGCTTTTGTCCTTTTTATTTTGATTACTTTTTTAGGTATTTATTGTGGTTGTGATAAGAGGCTTTTGACTTCTTCCTCTGTTAGTCCTGTACATTTTATAATAAATTTAATATTGATTCCTTCTTGTAGCATAATTTTAGCAATTTTTAATTTTTCACTTGCCTCGCCTTCTGCTTTTCCTTCGGCATATCCTTCATTTCTGCTTGAGTTCATTTCTCTTACATATTTATCCCTCAATCTTGCTTTCTCACGCTCTTTTTCATCTTGGCTTATTTGCTCTAGTACTTTTCTTGCTGCTTTTATATCTTCATCTTCTTCCATATTCAAATCCCCCTTTTCATTTGGATTTAGAATAAATTTTAACCATTTTGTTAGCTTTTTTTGTTTTACGTTTTGGTTATTCTTTACTTCTAGTTTATTTAGCTCTATTATATGAAGTTCTAGTTTTTCTGTCAATATTATTTCAGAAAATTCGTCTTCTCTTATGTGCCATGATGTGTGAAATTTTGGAATTTGGGTTAAATTACTTAAGTCAAAATCTGCTATTAAAATTGCTATTGCTTTTTTTGTTTTTATATAATCTTCACCTTTATTAATGCTATTGCTATATAAGTTTGACCAATACCACAGAATTCTATCTGCTATATTTTTATTTTTTGCAACTTGCATTTCAATGTTGAATACAGAGTTATTATCTGCTGTTGCTTTGATATCTAATATCCCCATTTTGTCATCTTGTAGCTCTTTTATAGTTGGCACAGAGCTTGCTATTTCTAACGATTTATATTTTTCATTTGTAATAGATTCTAACAATCCTTTTGTTATATTTTCGTTTCCTTTGTACCCAAATATTCTTCCGAATACGTAATCATTTGTGAGGTTTAATAACGTTTTTTGCATCATAAGATCACTCCTTTGGATTTTGGCAGATTCTCCGAGAATTAAAATTTTTGAATAAAAATAGAGGGTTAATTATACTTTTGTATAATTTTTCCCCCCTAACATTTGTTATTATATATGCAAATAAAGGATTTTTCAAGGATTTTCGTTTTTCATATTTCGCCAAAATATAACTTTTTTCTACGGTTTGCATTTAGAACAAACATTACATTTCTTTATCATCATTCAAACTCATCGAAATATTATTCAAACTTTCTTTTAAACCATTTATATTAAAAGTTTTAACCTTATCAAATCTTGAAACATCCAACCCATCAATTTTTGACTTCAAATCCCTAATGCAATGAATATCATTTATATCAAATTTACCAATTTTATCTAATCTATAAATTATATTTAATATCCTACCAAATTCAAATATATCAGCCGAATCAGAATTACTAATAACTTCTACTAAGTTATCTATGTTCATACAACTTAAAAATTTACCATATTTCCAAATATCAAATTGATTATCCTTGCAATAATTATATAATTGATTTGACCAATTTTTCTCACTAATTATATAATTATTCAAATCTATATTACATTTGTTTTTCTTTGCAATATCATTCATCTCATTCATAATTTTATAATATTCATCTTTTTGATTTTGTTTATCCAAACCTACGCCAAAATCTAAAAACTCCGATTGATATTTTGATTCTTGTATATTTTTTTTCATAATATTCACTATATCGTCAAAATCAGACTGATCAAATCCCATACTTTTTATTATAATCATACTTGCAACAATACTTGGATATAATTCAAATGGATACTGCAATTTTTTTAGCCTTTGTTTTAGGTCTTCTATTAATTTAATAACCTCTTTATCTTCCATTACTCTAGCCAAAGACAATTTTTTTATAGGATCTTTTGGATCTCTACAGTCTGCTTTTAATACTTCACAATATTTAGTAAATTCCTCTTTTAACAAAGAAACATCTAAAACTCCTGAAGATATAAAATTTTTAACCGAGTGAAATAATATTTCGTTTAAATTATCAAATTCAAAATCTGAAAATTTATCTGCAATACCTTTTTTATTTTTCAAACCTTTTTTATATAAAATTTCTTCTTCTAATACTTGATCGAATAAATAATTTAATGCTAATTTGTAATAGTTGTCCTCTTTATCATAATCAAAATTTTCAATATTATTTTTAATTTCATCGTAGTGATATACTGCTGACTTTAATGTTCTTATATTGTAATGATTATAATATTCAAGTTTATTCTTTATAGCTGTCTTTTTTTCAATTAGTAAATTTTTAACATCTTCTTTATACTTCATATTTTTAGAAATGCATACTATTACTTCATCTAAGTTTGCTTTGTAATAGTAAGTTTCTCCTATAAGCTTTTCTTTAATTTGATTGTATTCATTACTACTATTAAATATATAATTTGCTCTTTGCTTTAATTTTTCCACCCCAATTTTTTCATCAGAATTATCTTCTTTTTCATTTATTGTAATTTTTAAATTTGAAGCAATTAAATATTTTAGCTCTGTATTATCAAATAATTTTGTATTATTGATTTCTTCTTGGTTAGTGATAATTATACATTTGCATTTTTTATGTTCAATGAATTCATTTATATACCCTAATACAATACTTGGCTTTATTGCACATCTTTCTAAATCGTCGAAAATGAAAACATATTTATCTATATTGCTTATAGTTTCTAATATATTTGTTACATTCTCTTTCGTAACACTTGGTAAAGAACAATTAAGCTCTTTTTCAACAATTGAACTGGCTATTTTGGCAGTTATTAAAAATAGCTTCCCACCTTTTTTTACAATCTGCATTACCTTATTATCAGACAATGAGTCTTCAAATATTTTTAAATATATTTTTTCCGCAATCTCTTTTTTATCTACAACGCCATTTAAAGAAACATATATTGGTGTTTTTTCATTAAATTCATTTATTTTTGGAATAACACGCTTATTCATAAAATATGATTTTCCAGACCCCCATTGACCATCTATTAATATGGCATAGTCTAACTGATTATTTTTTATATATTTTTCTATTCTGTTTAATAGCTCTGAATCATTTAAGAATTCCAAATCAATCGCCTCCATATGAAGGATATTATCAAAAAAAATCGAATTTTACAATATGATTTATTTAGTTTTTTCGACAGTATACTTTATAAACCTTACCTTTTAAATCTTTCAAACCACACCATTCGTAGCGTCCTGTTCAACATCAGGTGATTTACTGATACACTAATTAATTATTTGTTATGTATTTTATATTCCTATTGCAATTGGCATTATTACACAAGTTTTGCCATCTACTTTATCCTGAAATTCACCTATATTCAACATATTCATATTATATGCAGCTTCCTTTACGGGTTCAAAAATATTAGTATCATATAATCCAATTGCATTATCTCTATTTAATAAAACTGATTCATTCTCTGGAATAACTTCTAAGACCTTTCCAATTATTCTAAACTCTCCATTTTTAATTTCAGAATAATCACTATTTATAAAATATTCTTTATTTAATTTTAATACTAACTGTTTGTTATCTAATTCACATATACCATATTTTACTTTGTCATTTTCACCTTTTAAAATTTCCATAACAGAGTCTATATTCTTTTTTAATTTAGATGTTGCACTATTTTTTGCATTATATTTTTCATCGAATTTTGAAAAAGTTTCCGTAATATCTAATGCTTTACTCATAGTTTCAAATAATTCTATCATTGTATTTATTTTTATTCTTGACTTTAACTCCACAAAATCACCACTGCTTATATTATTTAGATCCTCTATATTAATTAATTTTTTTATTTTTTTATTGTCTTTTAAATATTGATATGCCTGGATAAATAAAGAAGCAGGTGTATGAGTCTTTTTGTAATTTTTTTCATTTTGATTATTATTGCTTAATGTTTCATTTGCTGAAGCTTCTATAGATGTATTTATTAATGAAAATTTATTATCATTTCCAAATGAAGCACTAACACCTGCTCCAATATTATCACTTTTTTCTTTTCTATCTTTCACTTCATAAAATTCTGTAAATCCATCGTTTTTTATTGCTAATATATCATATACAAATCTTTGATTTAAATATAATGCTAATATAAAATCTTCAATTATATTCTTACTTGTAGTATTGATTTTATTTTTCTTTTTAGAAAACATATATACGCCTCCTTTATTCAATATAATTTAGTATATCGAAAAATCTAGAACATCTGTACTTAGCATCATCTCTATTTAAGTTAAATTTAAAATTATATTTGTATTTAAATATTAATTTCTACTATCAACATCCTCATTATAATACTTAATTTCTTCATCTACACCTAAACTACTAAATACTTTGCTTTCATCAAAAGTTACTTTTATGTGATTTTCATGTTCAACTTCCCATCTTCTTACTTTTCCTGTTACCGTAACATCTTGTTTGTGTTCATTATTCATTCCACGAATATTATATTCTGCATTAAACTTAAATGAATATATATTCTTTTCTTCCGAATCTAATTTAAATTCAATAAAGTTTATATTTTTCAATTCACATTCCTCATTTTTCTTATTATGCGGATATAAACTTTTAAATATATTTTTTATTTTTTCTTCCAATTCTTCTACATTATTCATTTTTACTGGCTCACCTTTCTATTATAATTTTTGAAAAAATATTTTAGGTAAATGTATATTATTATATATACTTACGTACTTTCTTTTCCAACTAGCTGTTACTTTCTATTTTAAATTTTACCTTGATAAGTTTTTATAAATTCTAATTTATACTTAATTTTTTACTCGTTAAATTTTATACTTTAGGCAAACATAACAAATTATCTATATTGCTATTGTTTGGTACTGATTTTACATATTTTTCTCCATTATTACTTATAGCACCTCGTAATTCTGGATAATATGGTGGTATATTTACATTCACACACCAATTTTCATATTCAATTTTATCATATAAATTCTCTTTCTTTATAAATTCACCTAATTCCTTAATATATATAGAATCAATTTCTAACAATGATTCTGCTGAATTGTATGATTTCATTTTTATCATAGTAGCTTTCATCACATTTCCTCCTTATAATTTATTTTTATAAAAACTTATCAAATAAAATATATCACTATTTTTTTGCAAAATTTGTCATATTTTGTCGTAAAATAAAAAAACATAGAATATTTAAACTAATATTCTATGTTTTTTTTTATAAAAATTATCTTTTATTTTTTTCACCACTGAATAAATCACACAAGCAATTATGCTTCCCGTCGTATCAATTAAACAATCTGTAAATAAACTAGTTCTTCCTGGTACAAAAGATTGATGATATTCATCTGTTAATGAATACAAAAAGCATATTAGTATTACCAGTAGTATTTTTCTTATTGAATAATTTTTATTTGTATACGCATTTATTGTAAATATGATAAGTATTGCTAATACTACATATTCAGTTGCATGTGCACATTTTCTTAGTGGATAATTTAATTCATTAACCTTTTTATTTATTGTTTTATCAACATTTTTAATATCTTTTTCTGAAGAATTATTGTTGTCAACCAATCCTATCTTTTCAGATATTTGTGTTGTTTTTATAACAGCTTTTTTTATTGTTTTTTTGCTTTTGTCGTTTGATTCTTGTGAATTCATAGATGAAAATATAAATATTACTATCATCCATATTATTGTAAGTGTTGTGTATATTATTTTTCTTGTCATATGTTAGTCCTCTTAAGAAATTATTTCCTCAATAATTTTTAATTAATTATTGTATGATTTAAATTTGTTAAGCATTATTATACGGATTTCCAATTTTTCTGTCAAGAGAATTTCGAAAATGAATGTATACCTTTATCCAATTCAATAAATAAACCTTATTGACTTTCAAAAATAAGATATTTTGGAATTATATCCAAGAGCTACTAATCATATAAATTCAAAAAGTAGCACTAATTGAAATGCTACTTTTATTTTCATATTTATTACTATACAAATTTATTGTAATCCGTTTGCATTGCTCTATCCGATTTTTCTCTTGTTTCAATTGTATTTTGCTATTCTTCTTTTCCTATTTTTTTACCACTATTTTTTAAGTATTTCAAGATATTGTTAACATCTTCTTGTGACAATATTCTTTTAAAAGTACACATGCGGAAATTATTCACAAATTCTTTTGCCCCAACTATAATAAATTTATCATCATCTAAAAAAGCTATTTCATTGTACTCTATATCCCATTTATATATTTTTACATTATTTTTATCCAGTAAATATCTAAAATTTAATATTGCTTTATTAATTGAGAATCTATCAATAATCTTCGAATTTCTTATAACAAAATTTTTCTCGTTCGTATACCCCTCACCTTCAAATATTATATTTCCAAATTCAGATAAGAAACAATTATATTGACATTCTAAATTAATTCCTGCTACATAGCGATTTCCATCCACAATATTTATTACAATTGTATTGTTTGATTCATTATATCTTTGAATTAATATCTGTGACACACCGTTGAACTTCAACTTTAATTTTTCTATAATCTTATTAACCAGATTCTTCTCATATATCCTACAGGAGCTCTTCCAATTAATGATTCCATCTTGTTTAAGGAAATCAATCGTCACCTTATTTTTTTCTCTATCCCTATAACACCAATCTTTTATTTCTTTTGTTATATACCATTCATTATTTTTCTTCTTATCTATATCGTTGTATACTTCATTTATAATCTTTTCTCCTTCACATACCAATTCATTTATTTTATCTGCAATTCCATTTTCTATTTTGGAACTTCTCAGAAATTTTTTATACTCTTTTTTTATTTCACTGTATAATTTATCATATTTTATTTCTATATCTCCTTTTACTACTGTAGGAATTTTTTCGAATTTTTCATTCCAGTCATCTATTTTATTTATTATACCAGGATATTTATCATTGAGTGCTTTTTTTCTCTGTTGTCTTTCCCATTCTTTATTTAATTGTGTAGCTGTTTTTCCATTCACATCTCTAATATCTCTAAAATTATTTATACAACTACTTCCAACATTGTTAATGATAAAATAAGAATGTACAAAAAATGGAAAATAAAAATGTACAAAAATGTATATTTTTAAATTCCATAAAATGTACATTCTTTTTTCATGATATACTTAATAATTAGGAGGTATAACATGAAAAAAGAAAATATAACAAAATTAAAACAGGAGTTATTAGTAATGAAAACATTAAATATAAAACCAAATTATTCGGAACTTTCAAGAATTTATAATTGTGATAGACGAACCTTAAAAAAATATAATGAAGGTTATAGTAAAGAAAATTTAAAAAGAGAAAAAGGCTCTAAATTAGATAGTTATAAAGAAGATATAAAAAGTAAATTAGAATTACCAGGAGCAACCATAAATGGTACATATCAATATTTTAAGAGTCAAAAAGATATTGGCACATATTCAAATTTTTATAAATATGTAAAAAAAGAAAAATTAAAACCAAATAAAAATAATAAAACACATTTGAGATTTGAAACAGAATATGGAAAACAGTTACAGTATGATTGGAAAGAAGATATAAAAATGATAAGTAAACATGGTGAATTATTTGAATTTAATATATTTTCAGCAACATTAGGAGCAAGTAGATTACATGTATTTTTATATAGTAAAAATAAAACAAGAATTGATGTACAAAGATGTTTAATACAAACATTTGAATATATTGGAGGTGTTACAAAAGAATTACTTACAGATAATATGAGTAGTATTGTCAATACAGAAACAGGTAAATTTCATAAAGAATTTATAGCATTTGCAAAAGATGTAGGAACATATGCAAAAAAATGCAAACCAAAACATCCATATACCAAAGGAAAAGATGAATCGGCAAACAGATTTATGAGTTGGCTTATACCATATAACCATGAATTTGAAGATGAAGAAGACTTAATAAAAATCATAAAAAAGATAAATTTAGAAGTAAATAAACAAGTCAATTCAACAACAGGTGTGGCACCAATAATGTTATTTGAAAAAGAAAAAGAATATCTTAAGCCACTTCCAACCACAGAAATAATAAAACAATATTCAAAAGAATCCATAAGAGTTAAAATTACAAATGAATCATTATTTTATTACAAAGGCAAAAGATATTCTGTTCCAAATAAATTTATCAATACCCACTTAGACTTAAAAGAAGATAATAATAAATTATATATATATTATAACAAAGAAATTGTAACAATACACGAAATTTCTGAAAAAAATATAAATTATAAAAAAGAACATTATATAGAAGGTCTAACAAGTATATTAAGAAATAAAGAACAGGCAGAAATTGAAGAATTAGCAGAAGATAATTTAAGACAATTAGATAGATTATGTGAGGTGTAAAAAATGAGCAATTATACAAAATTAGTAAATAATTTAGAAGAATTAAAATTAGAAAAAATAAAGGAAAATTTAGATATTTATATAGATTTAATAAATAATAAGAAAAAAGATATTGTTGATGCATTATATGAATTAACAAATTTAGAAATGAAATTGAGGAATGAAAAAATAATATATGGTTGTGTTAGAACCGCTGGTTTTCCATTTCATAAGACTTTTGAAGATTTCGACTTTAGTTTTCAACCAACATTAAACAAAGAAAATATTTTAGATTTTAAAAATCTAAGGTTTATAGAAAAGCAAGAAAATATAATGTTTGTTGGAACACCAGGAGTTGGAAAGACTCATTTGGCAATTTCAATTGGAATAGAATCAGCAAAAAACAGAAATTCAACATATTTTATAAATTGTAATGATCTTATTTCAAATCTAAAAAAAGCAAATTTAGAAAATCGTTTAATGGCAAGATTAAATCATTATGCAAAATATAAAGTTTTAATTATTGATGAAGTTGGATTTTTACCAATTGATAATGAAGGCGCAAATTTATTTTTTCAATTGATAAATAAAAGATATGAAAATCATCCAACAATAATAACAACCAATAAAGCATTTGGAAAATGGCATGAAATATTTGGTGATGCAACAATTGCAAATGCAATATTAGATAGATTATTGCATCATTCACATATTGTAAATATCAATGGAAGATCTTATAGATTAAAAGATAAATTAGTTGATACAAATGAAAAAAGTGAAAAAAATTGAAAATAAAAATGTACAATTTTGTACATTCTTATTTTCAAGAAATTGTACATTTTTATATTGACATTAACATTTCATTATTCCTGCAATATATTGCTTATTCACTAAACTATGTCTTGGATCATCTCTTTTCCAGCCTTCGTACATTACATGCAATTTAAGCTCTGTTTTTATTTTCATCTTTGGATTAAATCTTTTGTTCTCTTTTTCTGCTTTCTTTTTATTTTTCTCTAATCTTTCGGCTCTATCCTTTCCTTGTAAATTTATCCATAATCCATCTGCTTCTTCAAATAATGCTGTTATTTCTTTTAATCCTGCTACCAATTGATTTTTGTCAAATAATTTTCTTTCTTCTTTTTCTTTACTCGTTATTTTATCTCCAATTTTAACAATGATATTCCTTATTTTTTCGTGGCTTAATGATATGTTCGTTGTTTCTTCTATTACTGTCTCGGCTTTTCTGTATGAATCTGTTATTGGAACTACTTCGACTACTTTTTCTACTAAATTGCTTGATACATTTCCTTCCGAATTTATATTTAATTTTTCATCTAACAAGTATACTGTTTTGGTT
>JAGBDU010000050.1 GCA_017937285.1 Clostridia bacterium | reverse complement strand
TTAATGATAATAGTAAAAATAATTGTAATTCTTTTTGCAGTGTTAATAATGTGTTGTTGTGCCTTAGGTAAAAGAGCTGATGATTGGCTTAAAGAAAATGAAAATAAGGGAGATGAAAACAATGGGATATAGGTCAGATGTAAGAATAGTAACTTCAAAAAAGGGATATAAAGTTTTAGATAATTATGTAAAAAAATATTTAAGAGATCATGACAAGGATAGAACTTGGAATTTGTTGAAAAGTCCAAAAATAAAAAAAGAAACACCATATACAACATATATCGGATGGGATTGCTTAAAATGGTATGAATATTCTGATTATGTTGATGTAGATGCTATCATGACAGGATTAGATTATTTAAAAGAAAATGGTTATTCTTATAGGTATTCTAGAATTGGTGAAAGTTATGATGATTATGATGAACAATATTATGAATCAGAAAATGAAGAAGAACAAGATTTAATATATCCGAGTATTATCCGTGAATTTGATGATGACTATATTTTTCAAGAATTAGAGTATCAATCCAATTTAAAAAAAGATGATATTGAATTATAGAAAGGAGGTGAAATATGCAGAGAAAAATCAAAGTTCTAGTTGTCGAACCAAATGAATTACCTAAAGAAGAAATGATAGAAAATACTCTAAAAGCTAAACAAGATTTAGTAGGTGGGAATATTGAATATGTTTCAAGAGATTGTTATCCAGATGTAATATTTATTTGTAATGAAGAAGGTAAACTTCTAGGATTACCTTTTAACAGAGATATAGGACAAGATATAATTGCTGGTCCTTTTATTATTGTCGGAGATGATCCAGAAATAGGTGAAGATCGTTCATTAACTGATGAACAAATAAAAAAGTATCAGAATATTTTTAATGAAAAATCTATTTCTGATACAAATATTAAATTAACTGAAATATATCTTGGAAAAGATATAGGTATGTGAGGAGGAATGATATATGCATAATACAGTTTTTTTAGTAGGAAGATTAGCTTCTGATCCAAATTACCATGAAGTAGGTGATGGTAAAAAAGTATCAAATATGTGTCTAGCAGTAACTAGATCATATAAAAATGAAAAAGGAGAATATCCTGTAGATTTTATTGATGTATCTGCTTGGGGAAATTTAGCAGAACATGTTAATAATTATACTCATAAAGGAGATTTAGTAGGTGTTCGTGGTTCTATCATAACAGAAGAAAGAGAAGTGGATGGATATAAGAAAAATTATCCAATAATAAATGCCGAAGAAATCAAATTTATTAGCAAAGTAAAAAATAAAGAAAAAGAACAAAACGATGATTTAGAGGTTTAGTATGAAAAAGGGTAAAAGAAAAGAGATAGCTGTAACTACCTCTATGTGTTATTTTTTACTAAACTTATGAAAAGTAAAGTAAAATGGTTCAATAACAAATTTATTATAACATAAATTTTACCCTTTTTAAACTTTTTATTTGAAAAAGGAGGAATGATATATGATTAATATTTTAAATAAAAGGAGAATGCTTATTGTTTAATTGCATAGGTAATACCCTTAATAAATTGGGTGGAACTATGAATTTATTAGCAATAGAAAAATTAGATGGAGGAACTTATAATGTTGATTCAATTTTATCAGCAATTAAAACTTTCTCAAATTGGGCTTTAAGAGTAGGTATTGCCTTATCTGGAGTAGCATTAATAATTGGATTTATTTTATATGCTGTTTCAGATGTGGATCAAAAAGCTCGTGTAAAACAAAGAATTATACAAACAATGTTTGGTATAGTTGGAATTATTTTAGCTCTTTCACTTGTAAATCTAATTATAGATTTATTTTAAGGAGTTTTAAATGTTATTAAAAGCTTTAGATTTATTAAGAACTC
>JAGBDU010000049.1 GCA_017937285.1 Clostridia bacterium | reverse complement strand
TGTGGCCGTTCAACCTCTCAGTCCGGCTACTGATCGTCACCTTGGTGTGCCGTTACCACACCAACTAGTTAATCAGACGCAAGCTCATCTATTAGCGGATTACTCCTTTCCCATTTTCATCATGCGATGTTCATGGCATATGCGGTATTAGCAATGATTTCTCACTGTTATTCCCCTCTAATAGGCAGATTGCTTACGCGTTACTCACCAGTCCGCCACTAACCGCTCCAAAAATAAATTTCTGGTTAAGTCCGTTCGACTTGCATGTCTTATGTGCGCCGCCAGCGTTTATCCTGAGCCAGGATCAAACTCTCTTGTTATTGTATTTTAAAATCTTACGATTGTTAAAATCTAATTAATTGAGTTTTAAGCTCTAAAATAAAAATTGTTTTTTTATGGTAGTACAATTCAACTACCGCTTCGATTGGTTTCTCAAAAGGTTTATTGTTTACTTTTCAATGTACTTTTTTCGTTCTTTGCTCTCGCTGTGAACGATTCATATTGTACTACGTTTTGCTCTCGATGTCAACATATTTTTAAAATATTTTTCAAATATTTTTATTTTATTTTTTACTTGGTTTTTAGCGTAAAAAAATAATAAATTAGCTTTTATATTGTTTGATTTTTTTATTGTTTTTTACTAATTTACATATCAAATATTTATTGTATATTTATATGTTTTTCATCTCTTGCTGAGTACTTTCTTATCATACCATCTTGTTTGATTTTTGTCAACATATTTTTTAACTTTTTTTATGGTATTTTTTAGTAATTTAACATTTCTCTTTTCATCTTGTTACAATGTACTAAAAATATATGTTTTTTTGTTCTGCTTGGTACTCGATTATAATACCATATGCCATTTTGAAAGTCAATACATTTTTTTAGTTTTTTCTACATTTTTTTTATAAACGTGTTACTATTCACAGCCATTTTTTAGAGTAGTGGAAAAGGGATTATATTATCAAAAATGTAATGACTTAGCTCGTTTGGGAGCCATAGGACCTCATTGCCAGCCAATATTTTAAAGCACATACTTATTAATGTATTAAAATTTTAGCCTGCCGACCAGTAAGGAATGGAATTTTTTATAATATAATCCCTTTGGAACGGCTTACTTTTAGCCGTGAATTATAACATAAACGTTGTTACAATTCAGTAAGTCGTTAAATTTTCTATTGTAACGGAGTTCAAAGGAATATCTTACGGCACCTGAACTGTAACTTTTTTATACAAATTGCATTTACTTTACAGAATTTCTTTTAACTTTTTGCTTGACAACATTTTCTTATAAACTTGGTTACTATTCCAGTCATTGTTTAAAGTAGTAAAAAAGATTTATATTTTCTTCATATTATTTTTCTATTTTTTTAGTAATCGCTTTTAATGCTTTTTCTCTAGGTAGCAATACTACATGACCACAACCTAAGCATTTTAATTTAAAATCAACTCCCACTCTTGTAATCTCCCATAATTTACTTCCACATGGATGTTGCTTTTTTGTTCTTACTATATCACCTATATTATATAACATATACTTAATCCTTTCTTAATAAATAATCTTGAACTTTCTAAATTTATAATATGTTTTTTATATTACTATTTAATAGCTTTAACAAAAAAAGTAGCCTTGAGTAGTTGATATATACAATTAAGCTTAGAATTTCTTCAATTATGTAAGAAGTCCTTAATGTTTAAAAATTACATATCTCAATTATTAAATACGGCCTATTTTAACCAATTCATTAAATAGTAACTTTATATGATATTATATCTTATTTGATTTTGTATAAAAGACAGATATATGTTATACCTGTCTTTTACTTTTTATCAATATTATTTTAACAATCTCCTTTTTACTTCATCTTCACCCAATACATTCATTATCTCATATAAATCTGGTGTGTTTTGCCTTCCTGTTAAAGTTACTCTAATAACTGTACTTATATCACCTACATGTCCTGGCCATTTTTCTGGCTCTTGCTTAAACATTTTTACTTCTCTTGCATAGCCTAGCTCTTCTGCTAAATCTTTCATTTTGTCGAACCATGTTTGTTTATCATCATTTTTGTCGTAATATTTTTCTACATATAATTTTACTATTTTTGATATTTCTTCTTTATCTGATATGTTTCCATATGTAAATTCAGATATTTTGTCGAATTCTTCTTTATACATATATGATATATTGTCTTTTAAATCTGACCATTTTGCAATATCTTTTCTAGGTTTTGCATTTCCTCTTTCTATTCCTAGCACTTTTAGAGCATAGTCTTTATTGTCTAATAAATTTAAAAGCTCTTTATCATATTTTTCAGCCCATACATATGAATCATTGAAAACTTTTTCTGCTGAATATCTTGATATTACTATTTTTGCAACATCAAATAATTTTACCATATCAAATAAAGCTCCACTTACACTCATTTTATTTAAGTTGAAGTCAAAATCTTCTATTTTAGCATCTTTGTTTTGTCTTCTCCAATTTTCAAATGTTGAATTTGCTATATTTAATAAGTACTCTTTAACTGCATCTGGTGGTACACCTAATTCATCATAATATGAAACTGCCGCTTCTGGATCTTTTCTTTTACTTAATTTACGTTTGTTTCCATTGTCATTTTTCATTATTGGTGAAATGTGACAATATTTTGGTGCTTTAAATCCTGCTTCTTTAAATAATTGCACATGTAATGGTACAGATGATAACCATTCATCACTTCTTATTACATGAGTTGTTCTCATTAAATGATCATCAACCATATGTGCAAAATGATATGTTGGAAGTCCATCTGATTTTATGATAACTATATCTAAATCATTTTCTGGGAATGTAACTTTTCCTTTTATTGTATCAGATACTTGAATTTTTCTATCTTCTCTTCCACTTGATTTAAATCTTATAATATATGGCTCACCATTTTTTATTTTTTCTGCCATTTCTTCTAATGTTAAATTTCTGCATTTTGCCCATACTCCATAATATCCAGGTCTAATTTTTGCTTCAAGTTGTGCCTTTGTTCTTTTTTCATCATCTTCAGGTGTACAAAAACATGGGTATGCTTTTCCTTGCTCTATCATATATTTTGCATATGATTGATATATTTCTTTTCTTTTTGATTGAATATATGGTCCATAATTTCCTGTCCATTCTGTTTCTGATATCATACCTTCATCTGGTGCCATGTCAAAAACTTTTAATGAATTTACTATATCTGTAACTCCATTTTCAACTTCTCTTTTTTGATCTGTATCTTCTATTCTTAAGAAAAATACTCCATTTGTTTTTTTGGCAGACATTCTTGCTACTAATGATTGATATAGCCCTCCTATATGTACATATCCTGTTGGACTTGGTGCAAACCTTGTTACTATAGCTCCTTCTGGCAAGTTTCTTTCTGGATATTTTTCTTCATAATATGATATATCTTTTGCATCTGGGAATACTAAATTTGCTAACTCTTTATAATCCATTCTATCATTCCTTTCAATTTTTTACGTATTAATTTTTTATATTTAAATAATAATATAATTGTTATCTATTGTAATATTTGTAATTATCTTCAATATTATATATTCAAAATGCTTAATTTGCAATATTTCTTTAAACATTTTAAATATTCATTTCATATATTTTTTATTTTATTATTGTATAGTCGTTTTTTGACTATTAGTTTGAAGTTCTATATATGTACGTCCATCGTTAAGTTCAATTTCTGTTCCATCTTCATAATAATACTTAGTTTGACTTGACCTATCTTTTTTAGACCATGTGATTGGAACTGCTTGTCCATTAGTTATATAATAACCTTTTCCGCTTCCTACTGTTTGAAGATTCCAATAATAATTGTCATCACAGACTTTATAATTTATTTTTTGTACAATAATATTTTTTGTACTTACTTGTTCTTTAGTTTCGTGATCAATGCAATTATTTCCATTTTCTTGTCTATCATACATTTTTGTAGTTTCATTATATACAAATGTTGTTGTATTTTTTGTACTTCCATATGGAATTACCACTTTGTTTGCTTTTATAGAATTTTCTTTTTCAGATAAATTAATATTCTCTGCACTATAATTTAATAATAATGTGTTATCTCCTGTTGTTTTAAATCCTTTAGATTCTATTTCTTTTTTTAATTTATTTATTGATGTATATGCCGTGTGCTCTGAAGCTAGTTTTTCTGGATTGTCTCTCCAAAAAGGTCCTCCATATAATCCATTTATATAATCTATTACACCTTTTTTTTGATCTTCTTCTGCATAATGGCTCCAACCATAATGAATAAAAATTGCATTTGATTCAAGAGCATAATCTATAAAGTCATGGCGAGAACTTCTTATTGTTCCTATTGTAAAGTCTTCATCTATGTCTTTATACAAAGCCATTAATCTTGATGTATTTCCTTCTGTAGGAATTTCATATATTAAATATGCCTTATTTAATCCTGTTTGAACTTTCACTGCAACTGGTGTATTATTTACAACAATTGCATATGGTCTTGTTTTTGAATTTTCATCTACTATTTTTACTTTATTATTTTCTTTTGTATCAACAATTAATTTATTTTCATTACTTACTGATGTTGTACCAATTGTTGTGCTCTTTTGGGCAAATTTAATTTTAAAAAATGCTCCAGCAATAATTATTCCTATTATAATTATTGTAATAATTATGATATTTTTCTTTTGCATATAATCAACTCCAATCTGGATTAATTATAATTTATATAGGTTTTAAAGTCAATAAAATACTGAGGTTTTAATTCCTCAGTATTCTACATTCTTTTTACACTTCCATTATGATAGGTAAAATCATTGGATTACGTTTTGTTTTTTGGAATATATATTCACGTAAACTTTCTTTTAATGTAGATTTTATCGTTGACCAATCTGTTATATTTTTATCTTCGAATTTTTTTACTTCTTCTCTAATTTGTCTTTTTACATCATCCATTAAGTTTTCAGATTCACGTACATATACGAATCCTCTTGAAATTACATCTGGTCCTGATACTATTTCTCCTGATGTGCTGTCCATTGTCATTACTATTATTATTAAACCATCTTGTGATAGATGTTGTCTATCTCTTAATACTATATTTCCAACATCTCCAACACCTAGTCCGTCTACTAATATTTTTCCTGATGGAACTGCTCCTGCAAGTTTTGCTTCGTCTTGGTTCATTTCTAAAATTCTACCATTTTTCATCATAAATATATTTTCTTTTGGTATTCCCATTTCTTCTGCTGTTTCTGCATGTGCCATTAATTGTCTGTATTCGCCATGTACTGGTATGAAGTATTTTGGTTTTGCTAATGCAAATATTAGTTTTTGCTCTTCTTGACATGCGTGACCTGAAACGTGAACATCTTCTAATGCACTATATACAACTTCGGCTCCTATTTGCATTAAATCATCTATTACTTTTGAAACTAATTTTTCATTTCCTGGTATTGGTGTTGCTGATATTATAATTAAGTCATTTGGTGTTATTACAACTTTTTTGTGCTCACCTGATGCCATTCTTGTTAGAGCTGACATTGCTTCTCCTTGGCTTCCTGTTGTTATAATAACTAATTGATCATCATTATAATTTTTTATCATATCTATATCTATAAATGTTTTTTCTGGAACTTGTATATATCCTAAACTTGTTGCTGTTTCTATCATGTTTATCATACTTCTTCCACATACTGCAACTTTTCTGTTATGTTTTACTGCTGAATTTAATATTTGTTGAACTCTGTGTACATTTGAAGCAAATGTTGCAACTACTATTCTTTTACTACAATTTTGGAATAATTTTTCGAATACATCTCCTACTGTACTTTCAGACATAGTGTAACCTTTTCTTTCAGCATTAGTACTATCAGACATCAATGCAAGTATTCCTTCATTTCCAAGCTCTGCAATTCTTCCAAAGTCCATAACTTGTCCATCTATTGGTGTATAATCAATTTTAAAGTCTCCTGTATGAAGTACTGTTCCTACTGGTGTTTTTATTGCAAGCATTACTGAGTCTGGTATACTGTGAGAGCTACGAATAAATTCTACTTTTATTTTTCCAAAATTTATTGTTTCACCTTGCTCTACTTCAATTAATTTAGTTCTACGTACCATTTTATGCTCTTCTAATTTGTTTTTTATTAATCCACATGCTAATTTTGTTGCATATATTGGCATATCTACTTTTTTTAGAACATATGGTATTGAACCTATATGATCTTCGTGTCCGTGTGTTATAACTAGTCCTTTTAATTTTTCTTTGTTTCGCTCTAAATATGTTACATCTGGTATTACCATATCTACACCTAGCATGTTGTCTTCTGGAAATTCTAGTCCACAGTCTACTAAAATCATTTCGTCTTCATATTCAAATACTGTTATATTTTTTCCTATTTCTTCTAATCCACCTAATGGTATGATTTTTAGCTTTCCTTTTTTGAATCCAAAATCATATTGTGAATCAGTTTTTACTTCTGGTTTTCTTTTTGGTCCTATTTTTCTTGTTGATTTAGCGTTTTGTAACTTTGTCATGCTTTTTTCTGTATTTTCATTTACTCTTCTTTTTGGTTTTCTACCACTTTGCTCTCTTCTTTTATTTTCTCTTTTTTTATTTTTTATTTGCTCTTCTACTGGGTTATCATTTTGATTTGTTTCTTTTGTCATTATAAAAAATTCACTCCTTACTTATATTATTTTATTTAAATCTATATTCTCTTTGAATAATACTATAAATACTTATTATAGTTATTTTGTCATACCATTTAATTGTTTAATATAAATAAATCACAATTTTAAAGATTGTTATTCAACAACCTTTAATTATATTAATATATAAACTTTTAATATCTCTCATTTAGTTATATATTAGCTCTTATTTTTTACACACCTATGCTATATTAAACGCACTTATAGCATTATTATAACTCGATTTATTTAATATTATTTTTTTCCGAACTACATTTTATAACATTATTAATATTTGATGTTTTTCAAATATTAAATATAAATTTAAATCTCTTTTATTTACCACTTAATTGGTAATAACTGTTTTTATTATACTATCTTTATTATGTGCATGTCAATAGGTATTTATTAGTTTCTTTCATTGGGGACGGGGCAAAAAACGAAAGTGACTCAACCTCAAGATGGGGACGGGGCAAAAAATTAAAGTTGTCATAAATTGCTTGATTTATGACAACTTTAAT
The DNA here is from genome assembly GCA_017937285.1 of Clostridia bacterium. Taxonomy (GTDB): domain Bacteria; phylum Bacillota; class Clostridia; order TANB77; family CAG-508; genus CAG-492. The sequence continues at coordinate 10 of JAGBDU010000049.1, read as the reverse complement.
TTTTTGCCCC
>JAGBDU010000032.1 GCA_017937285.1 Clostridia bacterium | reverse complement strand
TACAGTCATGGCACTCCCATGGTCACACAAGGGTTCCTCCATATCCTGTATACCTAAGAAGTTCTATTGCTATTCCAGTCACCATTCACACTAAATAATTTTTTATATTTATATTCCTTTGAACTCCTCTACAATAGAAAATTTAACGACTTACTGAACTGTAACCTAAAAAAGTGACTGTGAACAAATTTAAAAATAAAACTTGTAAAGTATATATCAATATTATATAATAAAAAATATATTAAAAGTAGGAGGTAAAGAATATGAAGATTAATATTTACAACACACTAACAAAGAAAAAAGAAGAATTTAAACCAATAAACGAGGGAAGAGTCTGTCTATATTCTTGTGGACCTACTGTTTACTATTTTGCACATATAGGTAACTTAAGAGCATATCTATTTATGGATAATTTACGTAGAGTATTAAAATATAATGGATATGAATTAAAACATGTAATGAATATAACAGATGTAGGACATCTAGTATCAGATGCAGATGAAGGCGAAGACAAAATGATGAAAGCTGCAAGACTAGAGCAAAAAGATCCTTTTGCAATAGCAGATTTTTATAAAGATGCATTTTTAAAAGACATGGGCAAATTAAATATAGATATGCCAGAAATAATTGCAAGAGCAACTGAACATATTAAATGTATGGAAGACTATGTAAAACAAATAATTGCAAATGGATATACATACGAAACAGAAGATACAATTTATTTCGATACATCAAAATTAGAAAAATATGGATTATTATCTAATAAAGATGTAAGAGAAGATGATGTAGAAGCTAGAATAGATGAAGATCCAAATAAAAAGCATCACACAGATTTTGCACTATGGATTAAAGCTCCAGAAAACCATTTAATGAAATGGGATACATTTTGGGGAAAATGCTATCCAGGTTGGCATCTAGAGTGCTCTGCAATGGGACATAAATATTTAGGTGAAGAATTTGATATTCACACAGGTGGAGTAGATCACATACCAGTTCATCATGAAAATGAAATAGCACAAGGTAAAGGATTTTGTGGAAAAATGCCAGCACATTATTGGATGCATGTAGAATTTTTACAAGTAAATGGTGGAAAAATGTCTAAAAGCCTAGGAAATTTATATACATTAGATGATTTAAAAGAAAAAGGATATGAGCCATATGTATACAGAATGTTTAATTTTTCATCACATTACAGAAAAAAGATAAATTTTACATTCGAAGCTATGGATTCAGCCAAAACAGCACTTGCAAGATTAAGAGAAGGATATTTAAAACATAAAGATGGAAATGAAAATATAGATGATAAAATAATATCAGAATATAAACAAAAATTTTTAGAAGCAATAAACGATGATTTAAATATGCCAGTAGCAATGAGTGTTGTATGGGATGTAGTAAAAAATCCAACAAAATCAAAAAAATTAGCAGATTTAATTTTAAAATTTGATGAAGTATTAGGATTTGATTTAAAAAATTACAAGCAAGAAGAGGTTACTTTACCAGAAGAAGTAAAATTACTTATAGAAACAAGAAATATAGCAAGAGCAAACAAAGACTGGGCAGAATCAGATAGAATAAGAGATGAACTGATAAATATGGGATATACTGTAAAAGATAGTAAAGAAGGAACTGTTGTAGTAAAAAACTAATTTGATGAACTTTAGGGACGTTCCTCAAAGTTCAAAAGTTATTTTTTGGTTTAGAATAATAATAAAACAAATTACAGTTACACCAAAACAAAATTGTAATACAAACAACCAGAAGAATCAATGTGTAGTAGTTACGAAAATCATAATTAATAATAAAAAAGATGTTGGCTATAGTCATATAATCAACATCTTTTTTTACAAAATACTAATAAAATATTGAAAAAATCAACAAATGCATATATAATATTTTTATACAATAGTTCAAGAACTTTTGTATAAAAATAAATAAAAAAAGGGGGTAGTCCTGTGGGGGAAAAATGTCGGTTTTACTATGACATACAATCCTTGCAAGATGATGTGACTGGTTCGGGTAACGTATTAACCGTTAGCTATCCAGACGCCACCAAGGAAATGATCGTTGTGGATTTTGGTCTTTATCAAGGGTCTGATGAACAAAGGAAGCATAATGAAGTAGTAGGCTTTAAGCCAGAAAGATTATGCGGAATTTTATTAACCCATGCACATATTGACCATTGTGGAAGAATTCCACTTTTGTACAAAAATGGTGCATATTGCAGAACCTATATGACAAAAGACACAATGAAAATCGCAGAAAAGTTGCTCAAGAATACGGCAACAATAATTGCTAGCGATGAAAAACCTATGTATTCTATGTTTGATTTGGAAGCATGCACCAAAGAATTCAGAGCTTGTGAGTATGGTGATAAAATAGAGATTACATCTCATATTCATGCAAAGTTTATTAAAAATTCTCATATTGCTGGTGCAGCATGTATACGAGTGGAAATTTCGTATCCTGGAGAGAAAGATATTGTTCTCGTATTTTCAGGAGATTATAATGAAACAAACGATTTTTCAAACTATAGAACAGAGCTTCCTTCCGAAATTTTGGATGAACCAATTTCTGCTCTTATTCTCGAGTCAACATACGGCTCAAGAAAAAAGGATGATAGCGAAATTGGTAAGTTTGAAAGGGAGGTAGTAGACTATATTAAACATGGGAAAGACATTATTGTTCCTGCATTTGCCTTTGGAAGGTTCCAAAATATCTTAAAAGTATTCCATGATTTACAAGAAAGCGGTGATTTAGATAAAAGTATACCTATCTATATAGATGGAGGACTTGGAGTAGATATCACTTTTTTGTGGCAATATTTGGAAACAGTGGATGTTAAGAATTTTATGCCTGATAATGTGACTGTTGTTGAAGACAGGAAACTTGTAATGATATCAAAAGAACAAAAGATAATTATTACAACTTCAGGCATGTGCAATTTTGGTCCTGCTCGGGAATATATTCCATATTATATTTCTAGAGAAGATGCAGTAATTTTCTTAACAGGATATTCGTCTGAAGAAAGCACTGCTCGTAAAATTCTGGAAGCACAAATGGGAGATGTTATACCGGTATTAGGTGTTATGCGCGAAAAAAAGGCAATTGTTACTATGACAGGGCAATTTTCATCTCATGCTAGAAAGGAACAGCTTATTGAATTTGTAAAAAGATATAAAAAGATAGGACTGCTTCTAATTGAACATGGTAATGAAGAATCTAAATTGGCTTTAGCAAGAGCCTGTGAAGGACTTTCTAATGTAACAGATGTAGCAATTGTTGACGGAAAGACTGATTTTAGAGGCAATTGCTATGGATTCATAAAGTCATTTAGAATCTAAAATTCCAAGGTGTATTTTTTATTTGTTTTTGGAGCGACTGATAAAAGTCGCTCTTTTTTCTATTATATATTGACTTTACGCAAAAATAGAAATACAATGTCCATAAATTGGTAATACTATAATTATCGCAAAATCAAAGGAGGAATGAATTATGCCATTAGTAACAACTAAGGATATGTTTGAAAAATCAATGAAAGAGCACTTTGCAATAGGAGCTTTTAATGTAAATAATATGGAAATTATACAAGGAATAGTAGATGCAGCAGCAAAAGAAAATTCACCAGTAATATTACAAGCATCATCAGGAGCAATAAAATATGCAAGAATACCATATTTGAAAAAGATGATAGAAGCAGCATTAGAGGAGCATGATATACCACTTGCATTACATTTAGATCATGGACCAGATTTTGAAACATGTAAAATGTGTATTGATAACGGATTTACATCAGTTATGATAGATGGTTCAAAATATGACTTTGAAGAAAATGTAGCTTTAACTAAAAAAGTAGTAGATTATGCACATAGTCACGGAGTAGTAGTAGAAGCAGAGCTTGGAAAATTAGCAGGAATAGAAGACGATGTTAATGTATCAGAAGCAGATGCAATGTATACAGACCCAGAGCAAGCAAAAGAATTTGTAGAAAGAACAGGATGCGATTCTTTAGCAATAGCAATAGGAACAAGTCATGGAGCATATAAATTTAAAGGTGAAGCTAAACTTCGTTTTGATATTTTAGCAAAAGTAAAAGAATTAATACCAAATACTCCAATAGTATTACATGGAGCTTCAACAGTAATACCAGAGCTTGTAGAAAAATGTAATAAATATGGAGGAAATATACCAGGAGCAAAAGGTGTTCCAGATGAAATGCTACATGAAGCAAGTTTATCAGGAGTATCTAAAATAAATGTAGATACAGACTTAAGATTAGCAATGACTGGAGCTATAAGAGAAGTATTTGCAGAAGATCCATCTGTATTTGATCCTCGTAAATATTTAACTCCAGCGAGAGCTCAGATAGAAGAAACTGTTGCCCATAAGATAAGAGAAGTATTTGGATCTTCTAATAAGGCCTAAGTGTCAAAAAAGAGTACCCAATATGTTTATGAACATTGAAAGAAGCTTTTGAATTATATATATGAATATATTTTTTATTTAACGATAACAAGTTACTTTTTACAAAAAAATGGAAGGAATGAAAATCTATGAATAAAATAATTGCAAAAAATCCTAATGCTAGACATAATTATACAATAGAAGATACAATAGAAGCTGGAATTGTTTTATTTGGAACAGAAATAAAATCAGTAAGAGCTGGAAAAGTAAATCTAAAAGATAGTTATGCAGGTATAAAAAATGGTGAAGTATATATATATTCTATGCATATAAGTCCATATGAAAAAGGGAATATATTTAATAAAGATCCATTAAGAGATAGAAAACTACTATTAAATAAAAGTGAAATTAATAAATTATATGGAAAAATAAAACAAAAAGGATATTCACTAGTTCCAATGAGTTTATACTTTAAAGGAGACATTGTAAAAGTAGAACTTGGTATTGGAAAAGGTAAAAAATTATATGATAAGCGTGAGGATATTGCAAAAAAAGATGCTGAAAGAAGAATGCTTCAGGCTCAGAGAGGTAAAATATAAAAAATAAGTAATGTAAAATAAAAGATAAAATAAAAGATAAAATAAATATACCCAAGAGGCACCAAAAATGTGTATTGCTATTGGGTATATTTTTGTGAAATTAAAACTTTTAATGATTATTTTTATTATTTCTAGAGCGAGAAGCATAATACCAAAATAAAGCAATAATTGCTATTGCAATGATTGCAATTATAATCCATGACCATGTTTCTGTACTCATAAATCTTGTAGCATTAGTTGTATCTGTAGAAGTCCTTTGAGCTGTATAATCTGTTTTATTACCTATATCTTGAATACCAGCTTTTATATTGTTTCCAGCAGATTGTGTAGTATTTTCTAAATTATTACCAGCTGATTGAGTAGTACTTTTTATATTGTCACCAACAGATTTTGCACCATTTTCCATTGTATTAGTAGCATTTTTTGTAGCATTTGCAGCACTTTTTGCAGCATTTTCTATCATATTTTCTGCACCGGCCTATAGCACTTTTGGCTGTATTGCTCATATCGTTAAGTGCTGAATTGTTTGTTGCTGCATATGCATAAATGCAAGATACACAAAATGTAAATATAATAAATGAAATTGAAAAAATGATTTTCTTCATGATATCCTCCTTTAGAAAAAATTAAGCACTTTTAGCTTAATATTAGTATTTTACTAAAAAGATAAAATATACATAAAAAATATTTAAAATAAAAAATACACCTTTAAATGTTATTTTTTTACATTTATGGTGCATCTAATAAAATTATATTTTTACAAATTTATTATTTTAATCTAATTATAATTGCAATTGCAAGGAAGATTATAACAATTCCGACAGCTATAAGTAATATGTTAATAATATTACTTATTGATAAAAATCCTTCATCAGCTGAGTTTGTTGAACTAACAGTTGTTGTTATTTGTCCAGAAGTTTGGTTAGTAGAAAGGTTTGTATTTTGTACAGCTGATCTAGTTGATGCTTGTCCTACATCATTTTCTTCAGTGGTATTAACTGCAAAAGAGCAATTAAAAAATGCAAAAGATGTAAATATTAATAAAGATATAGCTAATATAATTTTTGAAAATTTTTTCATAAATATACCTCCAAATTTATACATTATGATAACATCATAACATAAACGTATAAAAAAAGTCTATACTAAATAAAAAAATTTTGAATGATTGGTCAAAAACTATCTTTATAATTTTTTATATGATAAAATAGATTCATATAAAAAAAGGGGGGTAAAAAAATGAGTAAAGCAAATAATAATTTATACGAATCAAAAAAATATAATGATCTTAGAGAAGCAATAAAAGATGCAATAAATAAATATTCAGATTGCATAGCCTTTACAATAAAAAATAAAGTTGAAAAGCAAGTAACATATACAGATATAACATATAAAGAATTTGGAGAGCAAATAGATTCTTTAGGAACAGGATTAATAAACCTAGGATTAAAAGATAAAAAAATAGCCATAATAGGGCCAAACAGCTATGAATGGGTTTTATCATATGTATCAATATTATTTGGTATTGGAATTGTAGTACCATTAGATAAAGGATTACCAGCACAAGAAATAGAAGATTCTATAATAAGAAGTAACTCTGATGCAATAATATTTGATGAAAAATATATAGATATAATAAAAAATATAAAACAAAAGAATACTACAAATATTAAAGAATTCATATGTATGAAAGATATAGGGATTCCTGACATAAAAACATTATCATTAATAAAAGAATCTGGTAAAAAAGAGCTACAAAACGGCAATAAAGAGTTTATTGAAGCCGAAATAGATCCAGAAAAAGCAAGTATTATATTATTTACATCAGGTACAACATCTCTTTCAAAAGCAGTAATGTTATCTCATAAAAATATTGTATCAAATATAAATGCTATCAATAAGGCTGAAAAATTATATAATACAGATGTTAATTTAGTAATGTTACCATTTCATCATACATTTGGTTCAACAGGAATATTATTAATGTTAAATAATGGTGTAAAAAATGTATTTTGTGATGGATTAAGATATATTCAAGAAAATATGAAAGAATATAAGGTATCGGTATTTGTATGTGTACCATTAATCTTAGAAGCTATGCATAAAAAAATATTATTAGAAATAAAAAAATTAGGAAAAGAAAAAACTGTAGAAAAAGGTAAAAAAATAAGTAACTTGCTATTAAAGTTTGGTATTGATATAAGAAAGAAGATGTTCAAAGAAATATTAGAAAAATTAGGCGGAAATATGCGATTTGTAGTAAGTGGTGCAGCAGCAATAGATAAAAGAGTTGCAGAAGATTTTAATAGTTGGGGAATACTAACTATTCAAGGATATGGATTAACAGAAACATCACCAGTATTATGTGCCGAAAATGAAAAATATATAAAACCAGGTTCTGTAGGCTTACCTTTAGAAGGGATTGAAATTAAAATAGATAATCCAAACGAACAAGGAATAGGCGAGATAATAGCAAAAGGACCAAATGTAATGATTGGATATTACAATAATGAAGAAGCTACAAAACAAGCTTTAGTAGATGGATGGTATCATACTGGGGATTTAGGATATATTGATAAATCGGGATATGTTTTTATTACAGGTAGAATGAAAAATGTAATAGTATTAAAAAATGGTAAGAATATATATCCAGAAGAAATAGAAGTATTAATAAATGAGTTACCATATGTAACAGAATGTTTAGTATTTGGATATCCAAAAGGTGATGATTTAATATTATCTACTAAAATTGTATATGATGAAAATTATGTAAAAAAGAACTATCCAGATATGAATATGGAAGAATTTGAAGAAAAAGTATGGAATGACATTAAAGAAATAAATAGTACTGTGCCAAAATACAAACATGTAAAGAAATTTATTATAACAGATGAGCCTATGATAAAAACTACTACTGCTAAGATTAAAAGATTTGAGGAAATTGAAAAGATAAAAAGAGAGGAAAAATAGAAAATGGAAAATGTAATTATTTTAGCAAGTAATAATAAAAATAAGCTAAAAGAAATAAAAGAAAAGCTGAATCCTTTTGGAATAGATGTTATTTCTCAAAAGGAAGCTGGGTATGATATAGAAGTTGAGGAGACAGGAACAACTTTTGTAGAAAATGCAACGTTAAAAGCAGAAACTATTTTTAAAGTAAGCCAAAACCCAGTAATTGCAGATGACAGTGGACTTGAAGTTGATGCATTAAATGGAGAGCCAGGGGTATATTCTGCTAGATATGCAGGAGAAAATGCAACAGATGAAGATAGAATTAATAAAATATTAAATTTAATGAAGGATATAACTGATGATACTAAGAGAACTGCTAGATTTAAATGTGCAATTTGTTATATTGATAGTAATGGTTCTAAACATATATTTGAAAAAGTATGTGAAGGAATGATTGCAAAAGAAGTTCATGGAAATAATGGATTTGGATATGATCCCATATTTATGGTAGGAGAAAAAAGTTTTGCAGAGCTAAGTAGTGAAGATAAAAATAAAATTAGCCATAGAGGAAAAGCAGTTAAGGAATTAGTAGATTATTTAAAAAATGTAAAATAAGTTACTGCATTTTTTATAATATAATTCCTTTTACAGTACTCTAAAAAGTGAATGTGAATGGTAACAAAAAATAAGAAATACAATATAAAACATATAAAATTCTAAAAACAAAAAACAGAATCTGAAAGTCAGAAAATAAAACTAAATATAGAAAGTGAGAAATACAAATGATATACGAATTTGAAGTGCCTGGAAAAATAATTGGAAAAGGAAGGCCACGATTGAATACATATACAGGGAGTGTATACACACCAACTAGAACAAAAGACTATGAATCATTGATAGCGCAATATTTTTTATTAAAATATCCAAGATATAAGCCGTTTGAGGGTAGAGTACAAGTCGAAATAAATGCTTTTTTTGAAGTACCGAAAAGTGCAAAAAAATCTGAAAAAGAATTAATGCTAGAAAATAAAATAAATCCTACAAAAAAACCAGATATAGATAATATTGTTAAAATTATATTAGATGCTATGAATGGAATTGCTTTTAAAGATGATATACAAATAACAAAATTGAATGTAGAAAAAACATATTCTGGTAGTGAAAAGCTTCAAATAAAAATAAGTGAGTATTAGTTAAAAATAAGTGAATATTAGTTAAAAATAATTGAAATGACTTTTATACTGTGGTATAATGTAAGAACACTTGCCAAGGCAAATGTAAATAAAACAAAAGGGGTTGAATCAATTGAACAACAATCATTTTAATCACTTTGGATGGCCATTGCCAACCGAACCTACAAACGAGGATACAATTTTTAGGCCAGAAGATGACCCAAAAGATTTCAAGCCTTGTCCAAAAAAAGGAGCGGATAAAGAAAAAGAGCAAACAAATTAAATTTTGTTTTCTAGTAATCCAATTTAGAAAGTGCCAAACATAAAATGGCACTTTCTTTTTACATAGTAATAAAAATCACTTTGGAAATATTTACTAAAAATTAAAATGATTAAGGTTTAGTGCGAAAAAAATAAGCCGTTCCAAAGGAATTATATTATAAAAAATTCCGTTCCTTACTGGTCGGCAGGCTAAAGTTTTAATATATGAATAAGTATGTGCTTTAAAATATTGGCTGGCAATGAGGTCCTATGGCTCCCAAACTGCGCGTCACTGCATTTTTTATAATATAATTCCTTTTACACTACTCTATATGTTTACTGAATTGTTATAAAAAATTCTACTAAAGTTGATAATAATAAAAAAATATGCTAAATTATAATGAAGAAAGGATAATTAAAAAATGTCAAATTATTATAATTGGAAAGAAAAAATAAATGAGAATGAATTAAGGAAAGTAATTGAAATATTAAAAAATGATGGAATAATAATATTTCCAACCGAAACAGTATATGGTATAGGGGGAAATGCACTATCAAACGCAGTAATAGATAGAATATATAAAGTAAAGAGAAGACCAAGGGAAAAGGCCGTAAATATCATGGTCAGAAATATTAATGAAATAAAAAAATATGCAGAAATTACATCTGAATTAGAAGAAAGAATAATAAAAAATTGTATGCCAGGACCAATTACATTAATATTAAAGAAAAAGAAGAATTTCGGAGATTATTTTACAGCTGATAATACTACAATAGGTATTAGAATCCCAGACAATAAAATAATAAATACAATTTTAAATAATATCGATTTTCCAATAATAGCCCCAAGTGCCAATATTTCAGGTAGAACAAGTGGTATAGAAGTATCTGACATTATGGTAGATTTTGAAAACAAAGTAGATGCAATTATAGATGGAGGAAAAGCAAACCTAGGATTATCATCTACTATAATACAGGTGATTGATGGCAAAATAAACATTTTAAGACAGGGAAGAATTACTAAAGAAGAAATATTAAACAAAATTCAAGAAATATAATTGTAAATAGTTGAAGTAATTTGTAGTGATAAATATACTAAAAATGGAGGAAAATATTATGAAAATAGATATAAATAAATTAGTCATAAATCTAATAGAAAAAAATAACCTAGATGAGTATATGAATTTATTGACAATTACAAAAAAATCAATGGAACATCCAGAATGGCTTGGCGATTTTTCGAAAGAAGATTACATTAATTTAATAAACAATAATTCAAAAATATACGCATGGTTTTATTGCAATAAAATGATTGCTGTCGGAGTAATTATACCAGCAAGACAAAAAGACTTAGAAAAATTTTTTTCTGCTGATTTAAATTACAAAGAAGTAATAGATTTTGGTCCAGAAATGGTACATCCAGATTATATAGGCAATGGATTACAAACTATAATATTAAAATATTTACAAAGAAAATCTAAAGAGCAAAATTATAAATATGCAATATCAACTATTCATCCAGATAATATTTATTCAATAAGAAATTTTGTAAATAATAATTTTGAAATTTTAGGAAATGTAGAATTAAAAAGAGGACCAAGAAATGTATATAGAAAAAGATTGTAATAAACAAAATACATATAAATTTTAAAGGAGCAAATATGAATTACAGAATAATAAATGGAGCTGTGGAATTTGGAGCAGAAACCATTTTAGAAGAAATAAATATAGAAATAAAAGACAAAGAAAAGATTGCCATAATAGGGAGAAATGGAGCAGGAAAATCTACTTTATTAAAAGCAATAGTAAATAATCAAATGCTTACCGAAGGAACAGGAGAAGATAAATTTAATGTATACAAAGAAGGCAATCCAGTAATTGGATATTTAAAACAAATGGAATTTGAAGATGATTCAGTTTCAATGCTAGATGAAATATTAAAAGTTTATAAAACGATTACAGATTTAGAAAAAAAGATAAATCTATTAGTAGAAAAAATGCAAACTGATAGCACTGAAGAGCTAGCAAAAGAATATTCAAAATTAATGGATAGATATGAATTTCTTGGAGGCTATACATACAAAAAAGAATACGAAACAGCAATAAATAAATTTGGATTCCTAGCGGAAGATAAATATAAAAAAATAAGTGAGTTTTCAGGTGGACAAAGAACAAAAATATCATTTATAAAATTATTACTTAGTAAACCAGATATATTATTATTAGATGAGCCTACAAACCATTTGGATATTGAAACAATAGAATGGCTTGAACAATATTTAAAAAATTATCCAAAATCAGTAGTAATAGTTTCACACGATAGAATGTTTTTAAATAAAATAGTAAACAAAGTATATGAAATTGAATATGGAGCAGTAACAGAATATTCTGGAAATTACACATTTTATGAAAAGCAAAAACGAATAAATTATGAAAAACAACTAAAAGATTATGAATATCAGCAAAAGGAAATAAAACGTTTAAATGATATAGTAGTAAGATTTAAATACAAGCCAACAAAAGCGAAAATGGCAATGTCAAAACTAAAACAAATAGAGCGAATGGTAAAAGTTGAAGAACCTAATAAATATGATTTAACAACATTTAAAACAAACTTTACAATGCAAAAACAAAGTGGAAAAGATGTTTTATATGTCAAAGATTTAGAAATTGGATATAATGAGCCAATTCAAAAAATATCATTTAATTTATATAGAGGACAGAAGCTAGCGATAATAGGAGAAAATGGAATTGGAAAATCAACATTACTAAAAACATTAGTAAATAATATAAATAAAATAAGTGGAGAATTTGAATTTGGTCACAATGTAACAATAGGATATTTTGATCAACAAATGGCATTATTAGATTCAGAAAAAACAGTACTAGAAGATTTTAGTGAAGAATTTCCAAACCTAACAACAACAGAGCTTAGAAACTCTTTGGCAGCATTTATGTTTTATGGAGAAGATGTATTCAAAAAAATAAGTATGCTCTCAGGAGGAGAAAAGGTAAGATTACAGCTATGCAAAATACTAAAAAAAGGTCCAAATCTTTTAATATTAGATGAACCAACAAATCACATGGATATAATAGGAAAAGAAAGCTTAGAGCTTTTAATAAAAGAATATGCTGGAACTATTTTATTTGTATCTCATGACAGATTTTTTGTAAACAAAATAGCAGATTCATTGCTAATCTTCCAAAAAGGAGATGTTAAATTTTTTGATGGAACATATGAAACATATGAGACCTCTAAATCTGAGAATACAGAAGAAAAACGTATTGCAGAAAAGAAAGAAAAAACAGTAAATAATACATATTTAATGCAAAAAGAAAAGAATAAAAAAAATGCCAGAATAAAGAAATTAGAGCGAGAAATAACAGAGCTAGAAAATAAAGTAGCTGAACTTAACAAGGAATTATTAAAAGAAGAAGTTTATACAAATTATGAAAAACTAACAGAAGTACAAAATGAAATTCTAAGTTTAAATGAAAAGATTGAAAATTATATGAATGAATGGGAAGAGCTTATTGGGGACGGAGAATTTTAGGGACGGAGAAAATCTCCGTCCCCAAAAATCTCCGTCCCCGAAATTTTTCAAAAAAATCATTGATTAAAAAATCAAAATGGAATATAATCAAATAAGTTTATTAAGAAAGGGGATTTTACAAATGAAATTTATCAAAAAAGTAAATATTGGATTAATACTTGCTATAATTGCAATTGTTGCTGTTATAGTGTATTCTGTAAATCTTGAATTCGAAAGAAAATCTGCAAAAGAAGACATTAGAAAAGCATGTGAAGAATTTATAGATTTAACAGATAAATATTACACATTACCAAGTGAATATCAAGTAATTGGAGAAAAAAGCGCAGATGTAGATTTAACAAACTTTTTCACAAAAATGGAAGATGAATTAAAAACTAAAACAACAAGTGCAGAAACTGCAAAAATACAAAAAACAATACTAACAGAATATGTAAAAAATCAATTAGTTGATACAAGCAAAATTACAGTAAGTTTTAACAGAGAAATAACAAAAATTTCTAGTTATGGCTTTGACGGAAATCAAGTAACAATAACATTTAGCTCTAAAATTACAACAAAACAAAAATATAATGACATTAACCTAGAAACAGGTGAACCATCAGAAAAAATAAGAGAAAATACATTTGAAGTGGAAGATGAATCAATCACATTAGAAGAAAAAGATGGTACATGGAAAATCGTATATGCAAATTTACAATATCAAGATGTTAATTCATCTATGTATTATGGAATAATGTAGGGGGTGTAAATATTGTCTGATTCTATATTAGAAATAAAAAATGTAAGCAAATATTATGGAAAAACAAAAGTTGTTGACAATATAAGCTTTGATGTTAAAAAAGGCGAAATATTTGGATTTTTAGGACCAAACGGAGCTGGAAAAACAACAACAATAAAAATGATTTTAGGATTACTTTCAATAGATGAAGGAAACATAAAAATAAATGGATATGATATAAAAAAAGATTTTGAAAAAGCTATGGAATACATAGGAGGAATTGTAGAAAATCCAGATATGTATGGATATATGTCTGCAGTAGATAATTTAAAATTATTTGCAAAAATTAGAAATATAAATTATAGCGAAGTTTATAAAGCATTAGAGCTAGTTGGATTACAAAAAAGTATGAATCAAAAAATATCAAAATATTCATTAGGAATGAAACAAAGAGCAGGACTTGCTTTATCACTATTACATTCACCTAAAATTTTAATATTAGATGAGCCAACAAATGGATTAGATCCAGTAGGAATAAAAGACCTAAGAGATATACTAAAAAAACTAGCAAAAGAACAAGATACGGCTATATTAGTATCATCTCATATTCTAAGTGAAATGGAATTAATGTGTGATCAAGTAGCAGTAATTGATAAAGGTAAAATTGTAAAAATAGAAAGCTTAACACAGAATGAAAATGAAGCAGAGCCAAAAGAAGTACAATGTGTAATAAAAGTTAAACAACAAGATAAAGCTATAAATGTATTAAAAGAAAAATTAAATAAACAAGCCAAAATTAAAGATGAAAAAATATATGTAACTGTAAATAAAGGTGAAATATCTAACATTGTTAAAACTTTAGCTTTAAATGATGTAGATGTAGAATACGCAAATGAAAATGAACACACATTAGAAGATTTATTTTTTGATGTAACAAAGGGGGATAAAAAAGATGAGTAAGTTTTTTAGATTATGTTCATGTGAATTTACAAAAATCATGAAGAAAAAATCAACAAAAGTTATGCTAATAATATTAGTAGTATCGCTCTTTGCATCAGCTGGAATAGCAGCTTTAACCAAAAAAATGTATAGCATAACAGACGAAATTTATTCTACAATGGATTATAAAGAAAATATTAGAGCAGAAATTGAGTCAGAAAAGGCAGAGCTAGCTAATGAATCATTAGATGAGGCTTCCAAAAATACTATACAAGCAAGAATAGATACACTCCAACTTGCGTTAGATAATGATATTAATATATATACTTCATATTGGAAAGCAGACGTACTACTTAAAGACATAGTAACAAATAAAATAAATGTATATAATTATAAAAGTATGGGAGCTGAAGAATTAGCAGAAAAAGAGCAAGCAATAGTTGATACTAAAATAGAAATGTTAAAAAATGACGATTTTACAAAATATATAAATTTACAAAAAGATGAACTAAAACAAAAACTTGATATTGGAAGTATAAATGAGCAAGAATATAATGATGAACTATCAGTTTTAAACTTAAAAGAAAAATATGAAATTGGAAAAATATATAATTCAGAAGATTCATGGAAACAAATTTTGCTTGATGAAACAAAGGTATTAAAGCAAAATGTAAGATCTGGTATAGATATCACAACAGGAAAAGTGTTAACAGAGGAAGGTTTACAAAAAGCCGAAGATACTATAAAAATGAATGAATACAGATTAGAGCACAATATGTCACCTTTTGTAACGGGAATGACTTCAGTTGGTGAAACAAGAAAAATATATAACTATATGGTTGGAAGTTTAACTATGATGGTACTTGCTGTAATGATGATAATTATTGCAGGATCTAGTATATCATCTGAAGTTTCAAAAGGAACTATAAAATTCTGGTCATTTATACCAAATAAAAGATGGAAAATTTTATTTTCTAAATTATTTATAGATACAACAATATTAGTAATAACAACAATATTAGTAACATTATTAAGTACTGTTGTTGGAAATATTTTCTTTGGAAGTGGAGCATCAGGAGCTTACTTATATGTAAGTGGAGGAACAGTTCACCAAATAAATTATATAGCATACGCAATACTATATAATTTGGCTATGGCAATAGATATATTTATGTTCTTATTATTAGCTTTTATGTTGTCTACTGTTACAAGAAATACAGCTGCTGCAGTTGGAATTAGTATAGCAGCATATCTTGGTGGAAGTACAATTATGCAAATATTAAATATGTTTGTAAAATCAGATTGGGTAAAATTTATACCATTTAATAATTTGTCATTAGCAGATAGAATATTTACTAATGATGTATCATACTCAGCATCAAGCATGATAAGTTCATTACTGGGAAATATTTCAGTAGGATTTTCACTTGCTGTTCTTGGAGTATGTGCAGTAATTATGATTGTTACAATGTTTGATAGTTTTAGAAAAAGAGATATAGTTTAAAAAAAAGCCCTACACAATAAGTGTAGGGTGTTACACTTCAGGTGCCTTTGAACTCCTCTACAATAGAAAATTTAACGACTTACTGAATTGTAACTGCAGGGCTTTTGCAAATAGAAAAATATTGGTAAAGATTGACAAATGACAATAAAAAATGTTAACATAAAATAAGGAGGCGTTTTATTATGAAGATGAGTTTTCATGATTTTCAATCAGTTGGAGAAAAAAAAGATTTTTTGTATAAAAAAATAGATTCAAAAACTTATCCTGATGAAGAAGTAGACTTACAAATTAAAGCTTTAAAATTAATGTTTAATCAGGTGAAAGAAGATTGTAAAAAAGGTAAAAGTATCGAAGATGCAAAACAAGAAATACAGCGATATATTTATAATTTTATAATAAACGATATATCAAAACCAACATTTAACGATTTTTACGTACCAAGAACACAAGAATATTTATCTAAAAATGAAGAACATCTAAAAAAGAGCATAGAAAATTTTATAGTAAGCAAAAAAAACTATAAAGAAATATTAAATAATTCCGCTAAAAAAACAACAGAAAATTTAGATCAGAATGTAGATATTATAATAGCTAATATGTTGGATAATATAGAAAAAATGCAATATGTAAAATCAGATAAATTCATAGATTTACAAAAAAGAATAAAATCACAAAAGTTAAAAAAAGATGATAAAGAAATGATATTTTTATGTATCGACAAATTAATAAAAGAATTTGTAAATAATTATAGAAATGATTGCTGTAAATTAATAGAAAAAAACCCAGAAAAAGTATATAAAAAATTAATGTTTAATATTAATAATATATTTGAAGTAAAAAAATCACAAAATGTAGAAGAAAAATCTAATGATGTAAGTTCTCAAAATACTAAATTTAATGTATTAACAAATATGCAAAAATTAAAGATAAATTCAATCGAAAAGGCAAATCCCATAGAATTAAAAAAACGCATAGAAATGGAAGATTCAATAAAAGTAAAAGATTTCATAACAAATCCATTTTATAGTAAAAATGAAGATAATAATATTTTAATATTTTTAAGCGAAATCTTAGCTAATGTAGATAATTCTTCACTAATGTATTTTTATAAACAATTAGAAGAATCAAAACAAAACCCAAAAATAAAAGAATATGTTTTAAAAATAATATTAGCTAATGCAAAAGAATGTAAACAAGATACATTGAAAACAATGTTATCTAAAAGAATTGAAAAATTAATGGAGATGCAAGATAGCGTAGGCTATATAGATAAATATAACAATACAAATAATAATAGATTATTAAAGTTAAATTTACAAGAACTTACAATAGATAGCGAAGAATTAAAAAATATATTAAAAGTTTCTAATAGCAATATATCATCAACAGAAATTGGAATAGCACTATCTGCATTCTATGTAAACCGTACAGCTAAAATATTACCAGCTTTTTTAAGAGCTTCATTTATTTTAGATAAAAATAACGTATTTAAAAGTATATATGAAAATCCACAAATAGAATTTGAAGAATTACAACTGTCAGCAGAAAGTGTGAAACAAAATATGGCAGAATATGATGGATTATCTGAATTAATAACTCAAAGATGTATAAAAAATAAAAAAGAAATGGATAAAGATAGCAACGTAAAACCCGACATAGATCTAGATGAAATAAAATCATATAAAGTGTTTTATGAAACAAAATACCATAATTTTTATGAAGATTTAAAAAATGTGTTAACAACATCACATTATAAAAAATACTTTTATTTAATAAAAGATTATTCAATAAGTTCTTTAATATATACAGCAGAAACAACCTCAAAAAATGATATAATAAATTGGGGATATGTAATAGGGGATAAAAATGAAGATAAAGAAAAAATATTATTAGGATTTGATATAGAATCTTTAAATATGCCATTATTTTTACATATGAATAAAGATGATTTAACTAAGATAGTAGATAGAATAACAGGAAAAACTATAATACCAGTTTACGAAGGAGCATCTAGTTGGATAGGAGCTTTTAATAAATCTGGAAGAATGTCAACACAAGTTTTATATCCAATTACAAAAAAACAAAGAAAATTTTTGTTAAAGTCGCCTAAAACAGCTGATAGCAAAAATGCTATTGTTAATCATTTTAAATGGTTGCAAAACCCAAAATTAAAACCATCATATATAAAAGTTACAGGGAGCAGAATGTATGATATAGCAACAGGAAACATAATTATAGAAAATCAAGATACTTCAGATGATGTAGATGATCCAAATAGATAAAATAAAAACGAAGTCAGTGAAATAACTGACTTTTAATATTTACATAATTTGCAAAAACATAATTTTAGTAGTATAATTAAAGTGGAGTTTATGAAAATTATGAATAGAATTCATAGTTTCACGAAAGGAGATGTTTTAATGATAGATTTTTTTAAGAAAAAGAAATTGTATGTATTTATTGGTTTGGCAATTATCGTTATTGCTTCAGCTATTACACTAGGCATAACTGTATCTAAAAATAAAACTAAAAAAATACAACAAGCACAAGCTGTAGTTCAACAAACTATAAAGCAAGATAAAGAAAAAGCAAAAGAAGTTGAAAATTTAAAAAATCAATTTAATAAAACTGAAGAAGAAGCAAAAAAAGATAATTATACCGATGAATACAAAGAGTATCAAAAATTACCAGAAGAGGTAAAAAAGAAAACTGAAGTTATTCCAAGAGAAGAAAAAGTTGATTATAAAGAGCTAGATAATATTAAAGAAAATCAAAAAGAAGATTTAAAAAAGGACTATGTTGTTCCAGATGATAAAAATGATGAACAAAAAGAAGAAGATAAAGATGTTGAAGTTTTACCTGCAAGATTTGATTTAAGGGACAAAATTAATATTAAAACAGAAAACCAAGGATTTCATGGATTATGTTGGAATTTTGCAAGTGTAACTTCATTAGAAACACATCTTGCGTTAGTAAAAGGAAAAGAATATGACTTTTCTGAAAGCCATATAGATTATATGACATCAAATTTATTATCTTCTTTGAATAGAGAGCAAGATGATGGTGGAAATTTTTCAATATTTATGCAATATGCGGATTTAAATAATGGATTTGTTTTAGAAGAAAATGTTCCACTAGGATATTATGAAGATTATGATTATAATACTTTTTATACAACACCAAGTGAAAATATAACAATAACAAAAACAGTAAAATTCCCATATTTTAACAGATATGATTATAAAGATGATGAAGTTGATGAAAAATTTAAGGAATATCAGGCAGCCCTAAAAACTCATATAATGAATTATGGATCTGTATATGCTTGCATTATTACTCCTGATTATATGAATGGAGTAAGTAGTTATCATAAAAACTTTGACGATATAGAGCCAAGCATGCCAATAGAAAGAAGATACCATGCTGTATCTATAATTGGTTGGGATGACAATTATTCACGTGATAATTTTATCACAAGAAATGGAAATAAACCTGAAAAAGATGGTGCATATATTATATTAAATTCATGGGGAGACAATTGGGGAGATAAAGGATACTATTATATCTCATATGAAGACTGTGAAGTACATGCAGATATTAATGGAATCGTTTCAACAGATATTAATGATTTATTTAAAATTAAGTCTTTGAAAAATGATGTTTTAGAAAAATATATTGAAAACAAATTTTATGATAAGATTATTGTTGCTAATGGAGAGAAATATATTAGAGCAGATTTATTAAAAAATATGTATGCAGTAGATTTATCAAATTCTAATTTAAAAAGTTTTAATGGATTAGAAAAACTTGATTTTTATCAACTTAATTTATCTGAAAATAATTTAGAAAATATTGATAAGTTAGCAGAAATTTTAGATAAAGATAAGGAATATATGATAGATTTATCTGATAACTGTATTAAAGATGTATCATGTTTAAAAGATTTAAATATTGTCCAATTAAAATTAGATAGAAACAAAGGTGTAATTGGATATGAAAAATTAGAGCATTTAAATTATTTATCACTTAAAGATTGTGAGATAACTAATTTAACTGATTTAATTAATTTGAAGGAACTATGGTATATTGATTTATCAAACAATAAAATTGAAAACTGTGATATATTAGCTGAGCTTGAAGAATTATATGAAATAAATTTAGATAATAATGATTTGAAAACTTTAAATACAATTTCAAAAGTATTATCTAACCCAAAAATATGTGCAATATCACTAGCTAATAATAATATAAAAGATATTACAGCTTTAAAAGATAGTAATTTAAATATGATTGATTTATCTGGTAACAAAGAAATAGAAAATTTTGAACCATTAAGAAAATGTTCAAATTTATTATCTGTAATACTTAAAGACTGTAATATAAAAGATGCAAAAGATATTATTATAGAATCTAGAATTGATGAGTATATAGATACTATGCAGGGCGAATATGATGAAAACTATGGAGAATATGATGAATATTATGAAGAGCTATATGGTATTATTTATGATGTATCGGATAATCCAGAAATTTATAATTTAAAAGAGCTGGTTAATGCAAGTGGTATTTGTGCTAGAAACTGTAATTTAAAGGATGTATCTGAATTAAAAGATTTAAAATTATTATTTGATTTGGACTTATCTGGAAATAAAGAATTAACAGGTGATTTAAAAGGATTAAATATTTATATGCTTAAATTAGATAACTGTAATTTAGATGATAGTTTTAATTTCTTTAATCTTGAAGGTATAGGTCATTTAAGTATAAAAAATAATAACATTACAAATATAAAAGATTTATTGGATAAAATTAAGGTTTGTAGTTTAGAAGTAGATGAAATAACTGATGAAGTAAAAGATATAGAGAATGTTTTTATAAATGCTGATAAAATGAAAAAAATAATTGAAATTCCAAATAATAAAAATGTTCAAATTAATTTAGGAAAATTGATGTTAGAAAATAATCTTGGCGGTATAACTATAGATGGAAAAACATATTCTAATATAGTAATTATTTTATCCGATATTAGTGAGAATACAGAAATAATAAGTAGAACTTATGGTAGTATTTATAGTGAGTATAGAATTAAGTTTAAGGTTAATAAAAATCTAGAATCAAATGGCATTATGGTTACTAAAAAGCCAAATAAATTAGAATATACAGCTGATGAAAAAGTTGATAGAAGCGGTATGAAAGTTGCAAATACATATGCAAATTTTGTCTTGAAAAATACTGATAATTATGAAATAGGTTCATTTGGGGTAAATAAAGATTATAGCCCTGGTGTAACAATCACACAGAATAGTTTAAAAACATTCTTAAGGCTTGTAATTCTTGATATGAGTCATGATGAATTATTAGATGAAGATTTAATAATTCCAGAAGATTTTGAATCAGAATTTCCAACATTAACTTTTGAAACAACCGAAATGTACAATATAGCAAAAGAATATTGGAAAGATAATGCTATTGAATTACATGATGATGCAAAAACAATTGTATTGGAAGAATCTAGAGAAGTAAACGATACAGGATTACCATTATATATCCCAAGAAAATACTTGAATGATATAAAAGGTTTAAAACCAATAACTGTTACAGATTTATATATATTATTTGATGATGAAAATGGAAATGAGATAATATCTGAAAAAGAATTAGAAAGTTTCAAAGAGTTTAAAGATTTAAAATATATTCATGTTATAACAGGTTATGTTGATGTAAATCAAGTTTTTGAAAAAACAGATGGATATGTTGTAACTCTTGAAGAAGGAGTTGGATAATTTTCAAGGAGATTCGGAGATGGGAAATAGGGACGGTTCTCTTTTCCCATTTTTGGGAATTTGGGACAGTTTTAAATAAAATATTTTACTTGACAATAAACATAATTTAATTTAAAATAACAAAAGAGTAAATTGAATAGTCGCGTATAGCAAGGTCGAAAGGCAGCGTACGAGGAAAGTCCGGGCTCCATAGAGCAATGATGCTGGATAACGTCCAGTGAGGGAAACCTTAAGGAAAGTGCAACAGAAAATAACCGCCTAAGCATAAGTTTAGGTAAGGATGAAAAGGCGAGGTAAGAGCTCACCGCTGGTATGGTGACATACTAGGTCAGTGTAAACCCCATCTGGAGCAACACCGGGACAAGAAGGCTAAGACTGCTCGTCATCTTCTTAATCTGGTGGCTTGAGGCATATAGTAATATATGTACTAGATAAATGACTATTCACGACAGAACCCGGCTTATAGATTTACTTTTTATAATTGATAATAACAAAAAGAATAGATATGTATTTATATCTATTCTTTTTTAAATGGTTTTCAGCCATTCTTTCATATCCTCTGGAATAGGAGCAACATACTCTACATAGATTTTTGATATAGGATGAATAAACTGAACTTTATAAGCATGAAGTAATTGTCTACTTATATCTGTATGAGGATTTCCGTATAAACTATCTCCTAAAATAGGATGATTAATAGCAGACATATGAACTCTGATTTGATGAGTTCTTCCAGTTTCAAGCAAGCACTTCACAACAGAAAAATTATTATGCTCTTTCAAAATCTCATAATGAGTAATAGCAATATCACCATCAGACCTAATGCATCGTTCAATTATACTTCCATCTTTACGACCAATAGGTAAATTAATAGTTCCACTTTTTTCTTCAAATATTCCATCACAAACTGCAATATATTCTTTTTGAAAATTCTTTGTTTTCATTTGTGATACAAGGCATTCTTGGATATATTCATTTTTGGCAAAAATAACAATACCAGAAGTATCCTTATCTAATCTATTAATAGGTCTAATTTTCTTTTTTAAACCAATAGAATCAAAATAATATTTTACACCATTTGATAAACTATTTTCATAATGAAGCATAGAAGGGTGAACAGGTAAATGAGCGGGCTTGTTTATTACTAAATAATAATCATCTTCATATAAAATATTTAATTTCATTTTTGTAGCGACAATGTTTGAGTTATCTTCAACAAAATCAATAATTACAGTAATTTCATCATTAGGTTTTATTTCCTTTGAAACATATGTAGGAGCTCCGTTTAATAAAATATTCTTAGAATTTTTTAATCGTAACAAAAGCCTATCTGATATTTTAAAATAGGCTTTTAGTACTTCTTTTACATTAATATAGTTGTCATTAGATTTTACTAAATATTTTAATTTCATTTAAAAAACCACCAATCTAAACTAAAAATCTCCGTCCAAGGCAATGTAATTAAGTTAAGAGATATTACTTAAAAATTAGCCGGATATGTGAATATATATATTAAAATTCCGTTCGTTACTGGTCGTCTTTTCGCGATGAAGTTTGTGCGGGCCAGTTAGTTATTTGTACTGATTGCCATAGCGCTTGTTTTAGTACTCCCAAACTGCGCCTCACTGCATTTTAATATATATATTCACATATCCTACTCTATAAAAGGAAATAAGCGCTTAACTTAAACATTACAATCTTTGAAAATCTAGAAATCTTAAACCTCTCTACTTAAATTTCCGTTAGTATATTCATCACCAGATAATTTATTTCCATTCTTATGAACCTTAATAATATTATTAATCTCAGATAAAGACTCATCCAAAAAATCTAATCTAATAGAATTAACATTTAAATCACCTGATTCGATGCTTGTAATTTTAGAATTAAATATCGTAGTTATACCATTTTCCACTTGTAGTTTAAAGTCTAAACCAACTCTATCTTTCAAATAAAAATCAGAATAATCTTGGCAATGTTTTTTGCATTTCAAATAACATTTATTAGATTTTCCAAGTAAACAATAATTAGAATTCATCACAGGAAGATTTCCATATACAATCATTTCAGTATTAAATTTTGCAGATAATGAATTTAAAACATCTTTGCTAAGTTCTGGAGATATAGTACATAAAGATACTCCAAAATTAGTAAGTTCTTTTAATGTTAAATCATTAAAAATATTTAAAGTGTAATTTGCAATAAACTCATATTTGCTATAATATTTTTCTAATAATTTTAAATGAGATATATTTGATAAAACAAATCCTTTTATTTTAGAAAAATCATTTAGTATCTTATCAAAATTAAATTTAATAAAGTTCTTCGAAATAGTAGGCAAATATATATATGTACTAAATTTTTTAGTTAGATTTTTTAATACATCAGCATAATTTTCGTCAATAAAAAATTTATATGGTATATATACTTTATCAATTTTTTCTAATAGTGAATAATCAAAATATCTATTAAAATTATTAAATAATACTGATATCATTTTTTTATTTTTCTTCTTTGTATCGTCATTTTCAAAAGAAATAGGGGAAAGTTCATTTTTTTGATCTCTTGAAAATCTATTTTGAGCAACAGTTTCTATTTTTTCAATTGCAGTTCTTCTAAGTTCGTTTAAACAGCCAATTGAAGGAATAAATACATTTTCATCTAAATCTATCTGAATATGTTCAAATAAAAATGGAGTGTTTTTAGTTTTTGTTATTTGACTTATAACTCTTTCTTCTGTAATAGGAGCATTTAAAGCAGGAATAGGCTTTACAGGTGATGAAATTGTAAAGAAAATATTGCTATATATATTATCTGGATCATCAGATGTACTAATTACAGTCATAGTAATTGGCATATCTTGTTTTATTTTTATAATACAATCAAAACTAACTTTTTTAATTTCTTTATTTAAAGTTTCTAAAGCAATTCTATTAAGTTCTCTGCTAGACATTTTATAAATTTTATCACCAACAGAAATGTTACCTTTCATTCTACCAATAGTCACAGGCTGAAAAGGTAATGATTCTTCAATATTACTATTTCCAAGCATTAATTCAGAAATTGTATATGTTCCAGTTTCTTTTTCTAAACTTATTGTATCTCCAATTGATAATATTTCGTTAGATGTTAATTGTATATGACCTTTATCTGGATTAAACTTTTGTACTCTTCCTAAGTATAAGCCTTTATTATTAGGTTTTTTGCTATAAACTAAATCTCTATTATATTCATTTTCTAAATGGCCAGATGAAAATCCTCCACGATTAAATACTTGCATTAAAATTTTTCTATCACTATAATCTACAATATATGGTTCATTAGAAAGAGCTAAATTAATGTATTTTTTATAAATCTTAGTTACTGTTGCAACATATTCAGGAGTTTTCATTCTTCCTTCTATTTTAAAACATTTAACACCAGCTTTTATTAATTGTGGAATAAAATCTAATCCACATACATCCCTTGTACTTAATAAATATCCACTATCTAAAGTTTCTTTCGAATGTGCATCTGATTTTATTAATGTATAAGGAAGCCTGCATGGTTGAGCACATTTTCCACGGTTTCCTGATCTTCCACCAATCATACTAGAAAGTAAGCATTGCCCAGAATATGAAATGCAAAGAGCACCATGTATAAAAGTTTCAATTTCTATATTGCAATTTTTGCATATGTATTCAATTTCTGAAATAGAAAGTTCTCTTGATAAAACAGCTCTTGTAAATCCAAGTTTTTCTGCTAAAAGAGCACCTTCTAAGTTATAAATAGTCATTTGAGTACTTGCATGTACTGGTAAATCTGGAAAGTTATCTATTAAATATTTAGCCAGTCCTAAATCTTGAACAATTAGTGCGTCGATTCCAGCTTCATATGCTACTTTAGCAATATTTATAGCATCAGATAATTCATTATTTTTTATTAAAGTATTTAAAGTAAGATGAGTTTGTACATTTCTCATTTTTGCATATAAGATAGCTTCGTGTAAATTATCTAAAGAAAAGTTAGTTGCAGAAGATCTTGCACTAAAAGAGTTTGCCCCAAAGTAAACACTATCAGCACCATTTTGAACAGCAGCTTTCAAACAATCAAAATCACCTACAGGTGAAAGTAATTCAATATAATGATTCATATGTTTATCTCCTAAATATTTTCGTATTTTTTGTATAAATATACCATAAAAAATAATTGCTGTAAATGGG
Source organism: Clostridia bacterium (assembly GCA_017937285.1). Taxonomy (GTDB): domain Bacteria; phylum Bacillota; class Clostridia; order TANB77; family CAG-508; genus CAG-492. The sequence goes on along the minus strand of JAGBDU010000032.1, from coordinate 2,765 downwards.
GACGGAGAAATCGGGGACGGAGAAATTGGGGACGGAGAAATCGGGGACGGAGAAATTGGGGACGGAGAAATCAGGGACGGAGCAAAAAAATTAAAGCAATTTAACCTCAAGCTGGGTGACTGGGACTTTATTTTTTTGCTCCGTCCCCAAATTTTTTTATTGAAAAATACTTGCATTTTTAATATAATAATCAAAAATAAAAATGAAAGGGGAAACAAAATGAGCTTACTATTAAAAAATGTATCAAAATCATTTGTAGGAAAAAAAGCAGTAGATAATATTTGCCTAACACTAGATAAACCAGGAGTATTTGGATTACTTGGAACAAATGGAGCAGGAAAAACAACAACAATAAGAATGATACTAGGCATTATAAAAAAAGACAGCGGAGAAATTACATGGAAAGGAAAATCAGTAGACAGAAAAACAGTTAATTTTGGATATTTACCTGAAGAGAGAGGAGTATATCCTAGATCAAAAATATTTGACCAATTAATGTATTTTGCAGAATTAAAAGGAATGAAAAAACAAGAAGCAGAAGAATCTATAAAAAAGTGGGCAAATGACTTAAAAGTAGAAGAATACTTACAAATGCCAGCAGAAAAACTTTCAAAAGGAAATCAACAAAAAATACAATTTATGACAGCAGTAATACATAATCCAGATCTAGTAGTTTTAGATGAACCATTTAGCGGACTAGATCCAGTAAATACAGAAATATTAAAAAATATTATAATAGATTTAGTTAAAGATGGAAAATATGTAATAATGTCAGCACATCAAATGGCAACAATAGAAGAGTTTTGTAGTGATATATTAATATTAAATAAAGGAAAAACAGTATTACAAGGAAATCTAAAAGAAATAAAAGAATCATATCCTGCAAATAGAGCAGAAATAAATGTAGATCAAGATATAAATAAATACATAAAAGAATTTGATTTAGAAATAGAAAATGAAACAAATAACAATTATATAATAAAAATAACAAATGAAGAAAAAGCCCATGAACTTTTAAACAAATTAATATTAGAAGGAACAAAAGTAAACAAATTTGAAATTAAAAAGCCAACATTAAATGATATATTTATAGAAAAGGTGGGTGAGTAAAATGAAGGATATATTAACAGTAATGAAATTTACTATGAAAGATATGACAAAAAGAAAATCATTTATAATATCTACATTAATAATTTTAATACTTATAATAGTTGGATTTAATGTTCCAAATATTATAAAATCAATAAAAGGAGAAGATTTATCAGATAAACTATTGATAGTAGATAATCAAGATATTTTTGAAGGAAACTTAGAATTATTAAAACAAGCAGATTTAGGGTATGAAATAGAAATAGCTCAATTATCATTTGATGAAATAAAACAAAAAATAGAAAATGAGGAAATAGAATCAGCAATTCTTATAGAAAAGCAAGATAACAATATTAAAATTAGATACATAGTAGAAAATACAACTATGATGGAAGAAGTACCAGAAACATTAGTAAATAGTATTAATAATTTATATTCAAATATTCAAATTAATAAATTAGGATTAACTGACGAAGAGCTACAATCAATTACACCTAATTTTGAATTTAGTTTAGAGCAAACAGATGAAGAAAAAGCAAGTGGAAATATATTTGTAATGATGTTGATGTCAATAGTATTATTTTATGCAATATATTTTTGTGCATATCAAGTAGCAACTTCAATAACGACAGAAAAAACATCTAAAATAATGGAAACACTAGTAACATCAACTAGCCCAAGAACAATAGTACTTGGAAAAACAATAGGAATTGGATTAGTTGGATTAGTACAAATCATAGTAATTGTTCTAACTGCACTAATAAGTGCAAAAACATTTTTAGAACCAGAATTATTAAGTTCTGTGTTAGATATGTCTAATATCACGCCATATTTAGGAATAATTACGATTATTTACTTTATACTTGGATATTTTGTATATGCTTTACTATATGCATTAACAGGTTCAACAGTAAGCAAACCAGAAGATATACAATCAGCAAATACTCCAGTTGCATTTCTGGCTGTAATAGGATTTTACTTAGCATATTTTACAATGATGAACCCAACAAGTAGCTTAAATTTATTTGCAGCCATGTTTCCAATATCATCACCATTTTGTATGCCCTTTAGAATTATGATGGGACTTGCAAGCGGAACTGATATAGCAATATCAATTGCAATTTTAATTATAACAATACTAGTAATTGCAAAAGTAGCAATAAAAATATATTCAAGTGCTATATTAAATTATGGTACTAAAATGAGTTTTAAAGATATTGTAAAAATGATTGGGGACGGGGCAAAAAATTAAAGTTGTCATAATATAATAATAAGAGGGCGACATACTTTGAGACAAATTAGAGTTTGTGGGGCTGGTGTTAATGTTTGAAAATGTGCTTTTAAATTAACCGACTATATAGTGCTAGGTTATATTGTGTGCTCTAAATTAGCCGTCCGAAGGGTTAGTATATATTATTTTTTCAAATATTACTGGATCATTCCATAGTTTAAGAAATTCTAAGCTCAATTCCGGGTGCCCCTTTCTGTGCTCTTTTCTCCAAAGTCGAAAAGCCACGAACATCCCCCCAAAATCTCGCTAAGAATTTTTAAAACTATTCCAATCACACATTAATATTTGAAAAAATAATATATACTAACTCTTCGGACTACTCTACTAGTAAAATTAAATTGTTTATTTTAAGTTATATAGTCTTCTCTACGATTTGAAAGGTTAT
>JAGBDU010000009.1 GCA_017937285.1 Clostridia bacterium | reverse complement strand
TTATTTAATATTACTGGATTTTCTACTCCTTCTACTTCGTACTTGCTTCCATTTGCATTTAATTGTACTTCTATTTCCTCTGGTCTTATTCCATCTTGGTTCTTGTTATCCTCCCATGCAATTTGTACACTTTGCTCTGTTTGTTCTACTATATTTACTACTTTTATTTCTCCATCTGTGCCTACTATTCCCTCTATCGTGCTATATTTTATTGTATATAAATTATTATTTAATATATCCCATTTTGTACCATTGTTAACACTTGCCTGTTCTTCTTTTAACACATACACTATTCTTTCACCATTTTCATATTTTGGTAAATCTGTAAACTCTGCAGTGCCATTTCCTATTATTTCTTTAGATGTTACATTATTACCATTTTTATCTTTGGCTATTTGAAGTCCTGATTCTAGTTTTTTGTATAATGTAAGTTTTACTTTATAATTATGTAGATTTTCTTCTTCTACATTTTGCCATTCTTCTTTAACTAATATCTTAGTTAATAATCTATTTACTATTTTGTCTTTAGTTACAGTTGCTTCAAACCAATCTTTATCACTTGTAAATTCTTTCCAATCTCCTGTACTTGCTGTTGTTTCAATTTTTGTTTCTTTTGCAGTATATGTTATTTCTTTTCCATTTTCATATTTTGGTAAATTGTTAAACGAATCTGTATTATTACCTGTTATTACTTTTGTAATGTTATTACCATCTTCACCTTTAACTTCAGATTCTACACCATCTACTGTTTTATATAATGTAAATTCAGCTCTATATGATAAGGCTTCTTCTACTCCTACCCATTCTTTTTGTATTGGACAATCTACATTTTCTATATTTTTTATATTATTTCCTGTATATTCAATTACGAAATTGTTTGTTATATCAACATCTTCTGTACTGTTTTTATATAACACAGATTCTTCTTTTACAGTATATGAATTTGTTACATCACCTTCTCTTGCAGCTAATTCTTTAAAGCTATAATTCCAGCCAGTTTCTTTAGTTAATATTTGTGTTTTATCTGTTGCTTCTCCATTTTTGTATAGTCTAATTATCACTTTTAAGTTTTGTTCTTCGTATTTTGAAAGTTCCCAAGTTTTAGTTCCTGAAAGCTCTATTAGTTTATTAGTAATTTTTCCATCTTGTACTGTAATTTCAAAATTTTCTAAACTTATCGTTTCATTAAATTCTGATTGCTCATCTGCTCTGCTTGATACAGATATTTCCCTTGGTGTGTATGTTATTAATTTTCCATCTTCATATTTTGGTAAATTTTCAAATGTAACTGTTTCATTTCCTATTATTGTTTTTTCTGTTACTTCAGATCCATCTGCGTAAGTTGCAACTTCGGTAGCTCCATTTACTGTTTTATCTAATATCACAGTAGATCTATATAATTGAGCATTTTTTACACCTATCCACTCTTTAGTTACTGGTATATCTAAATTTTCTGTATTTTTTATGTTATTTCCATTATAGGTTACTGTAAATTTATTTGTTACATCTTCGTTGTTATATATTACTTGTTTTTCTTTTATTGTATATGTTATATTAGCGCCATTTTCATCGTATGCTGGTAAATCTGTAAAACTATAGGTCCAATTTTCTGTTGATGTTACTGTTGTTGCTGTTTTTGTATTTTCTGTTGGTACTGCTGTTTCGGTTTCTGTGTTTTCTGTTAATGCTACTGTTTCGGTTTTTGTGTTTTCTGTTGATACCGCTGTTTCGGTTTTTATGTTATCTGCTAATGTTACTGTTTTTACATTTCCTGTTGCAGTTCCATTTTTATATAGTTCTACTTTTATTGTTAATTTATCCTCTTCGTATTTTTGGACTTCCCACTTTTTTGTACCTTCTAATGCGGTTTTTTCTGTATTTACTATAGTGTTTCCTTGTTCTGTTATTATAAAGTCTGTTAAATTTAACTGCTCCCCAGATTTTTCTATTTTAGTTTCTTTTATTTTATATTGTATTTCTTTGTTATTTTCATCATATCTCACTAAATTTGCAAATTCTACTTGTCCATTTCCAATAACTGTTTTTTCTTCTATTGGTGAGCCGTCTGCATCTTCTGTTACTGCAATATCTTCTCCATTTATATTTTTATATAACTTAAATGTTGCTCTATAGTTGTTTACATCATCAGAAACTCTCCATATTTTATTTTTTGTTATTTGCGTTGTTTCAATAGTTCTTCTTGTATTTACTATACTACCATCTTCGTTTACTAAAACTTCAAAATCTGCTAAGTCCATATCTACGAATGGTGATAATTTTGTAAACCTAAATTTGACATTTGTTTCTTCAACTTCATATCTTATTTCATTACCATTTTCATATTTTGGTAAATTTTTAAATATTACGCTATTATTTCCTACTATATATTGCTCTGTTATTTCAGTTCCTGTTATATCTGTTGCAATAACTGGTGTTCCGTCTACTATTTTATTTACTACTACCGTAGCTCTATATAAATCAGGATTTCCTACACCATTCCATGTTTTTGTTATAGAAATTTGTTTTATTACTTTGTTTACTATTGTATCTCCTTCATCTGTTACATAGTAGTCTGTTTTTTCTAGTTTAGTCCATGTTTCATCATCTTCTGTTAATCTGTAGTAAACCTCAATTTCTTTAATTTTATATTTTATCTCACTACCATTTTCATATTTTTGTAAATTTGTAAATGTTGCTGTTCCATTTCCTATTACTGCTTTTGTTAGCTGATTATTACTTTCATCTTTTACCTCTACATCTTGACCATTTACTACTTTATATAATCCAAATGTTGCTTTGTATAAGTTAGAATTTGATACATCTGCCCATTCTTTATTTTTGATAGCTTTTGTTGTTACTATATTTTCTATTATTCCTTCTTCTGTGATTGTTGTATAATAATTTTCTAATTTTATCCATTCTTCAGAATCTTCGCTTAGCCTGTAATATGCTGTATTTGGTATTTCTTTTACTTTGTATTCTATTTCTTCATTTTCTGAATTATATTTTAATAAATTTGTAAATGTAATTTTTCCATTTCCTACTATTTGTTGAGTTTTATGAACTCCAGATTGATCTACAACTTCTAAATCTTCTCCATTTACTACTTTAAACAATCCTAAAGTTGTTTTGTATAAATTAGAATTTGGTACATTTGGCCATCTTTTTTCTCCTATTGCTGTTTTCTTTTCTAAAATTGTATTTATAATTGTTCCTTCTTCTTCTGTTTCTGTATAATCATAATCTTTAGTTAGTGTAGCCCATTGTGATGTTACTGATGATTTATATTCTGCAAGCTCTTCTACAATTTTATATGTAATTTCTGTTGTTCCCTCATATGCTGGTAAATCTGAAAATTTTACTGTTCCATTTCCTGTCAATATTACTGGTTCTTTGTCGTTTACTGGCTCTAGGCTTTCTGTACTATTTTCATCTTGTTCTACTAATTTATATAATTTAAATGTTGCTCTATAATCATCTGGATTTTCTATTCTTCTCCATTCTTTATTTTTTGATACTTCTTTCTTTAATGTATTAACTGTTGTTCCATTTTCATTAGTTATTATAAAGTTTTCTATTGGTATATCGCTCCAAGTTTGACCACTATTTTCATTTACTTGGTTATTATTTTCAGTTTCTTGACCACTATATTCGGTTGATTGACTACTATTTTCTGCTACTTGTATTAAAGTTTCTTCTACAGAATATATAATTTTTACGCCGTTTTCGTATTTTTCGAAGTTTTCAAATGTTGCTGTTCCATTTCCTGTTATTGCTCTTGTTGCATCTACATAATTTCCATCTACTAATTCTTGTGCAATTTCTGTTGCACCATTTACAGTTTTCTTTAATGTAAATACTGCTTTATATTTTTCTGGATTATCTACATTCCATTTTTTTGCTACTGGTATATCAACTCTTTCTGTATTTTTTATATTGTTTCCATTATAAGATACAGTAAATTTATTTGTTACATCTTCTGTTCCATTCATTACTTTAACTTCTTTTACAGTATATACAATTTCTCTTTCTCTATCGTATTTACTTAAATTAGTAAATTCATATTTCCAGTTTTTAGATTTTGTCGTTTCTACTGTTTTTCCTGTTGCTATTCCATCTTTGTATAGCTCTATTGTAACTGTTAAATTGTTTTCGTTATATCGTGTATTTTCCCATGTTTTTGTTCCTTCTACACTTGTTTTTTCTTCTATATATACTGTTTCAAAGTCATCATCATCTTGCACTCCTTCATAGTAATTTTCTATTTTTGGAATGAAGTTTTCCACATTTTCTGCATACCATGTTGATAAATTTAAATTGTTTTCTATTGTATTTGGTGTTGAATCTATATCTGTATTTTCTGCCTCTTGCTCTTCAAAATATTTTCCATACATATTTCCATTTTCGTCTTTGTGAGCTGTTATTTCTGCCCTACTTGTTAAATATACTTTATCTGCAGATGGCTCTTGTACTACTTTACAAACTACTTGTACATATGGTGCTTCTGATAAGCTTCCTGATAATATATTTGTTATTGTATTTGTATTTTCACTTGCTTGTATTAATCTATTTGCAAGTATATTAGTTTTTATTGCTGTAGCTTTTCCTGTTTCATCTGTTGATGCAATTTGCCAGCCGTTTGCAATGTTTATTTCATTATCTGGTATAAGCTCTAACCCTGATGGTAAGTAATCTACTATTTCACTTGCATATCCGCTTATAGTACCTTCGTTATAAATGCTTATATTGTATACAACTATATCATCTTTGTTTACAGATAATGCTTGTTTTGTGTGCCTATAATATCCTGTATTTGTTTCTAATATTCCTTGTGCTGTAAATTCACTTATTTCTGGTGCTCTTGATTCTGCTACATCTTGTCCATTTATTTGTGTAATATATTTTCTTAGTGCTAAATCAAATCCTTTTTGTGGGTTGTTTACATTTAATATTAACCTATTTGAGTTTTCTATTATTACTTCTACATTATCATTTGTCCATGTTGGTAATGTTGGAGTTGCTTTTATTGTTGGTACAGACATATAATTTACTGTTTCTCCACCAGTTGTGTCTTCTTGAACGTTATTTTGTGTATTTAACAAAGTTTGTTTTGCTAAACTATATACTGTTATATTTGCAGTTGTTGTTCCTACCGTTACAGGCTCTCCATTTAATAAACCGTCATATAAGTTTAAAGTTCCCATATTTTCTATTGCATCTGGTGTTCCTATTATGTTTGGTGTTATGGTATCTACATTTCCATCATCTACACCAATTGTTAGTGTTCCGTTATTTGTAATTGCTGGACCTGATGTATTTTGGATTATTGAGGTGTTTTTTTCTGTACTATCTTCTTCTTCAACTATGTCTGTGATTGTTAATGTTCCATTATTTATTATTGCTCCATTTATTCCTGTGTATGTAATTGAATGTGCTTTTAAATTTAATGTTACTGTTTGGCCTTCTGCTATTATGACTGATGAGGTTAATTCTATATCTTTGTATACCTCTACTGGCTCCCCTGATTGAGCTGCTGCTGTTATTGCTGCTTGTAGTGTGTCGTAATATATACCTCCAACGGATACTATGCTTTCTGCGGTTGCTATTATATCTAATGTGGCTATTTTTTCGTCTTCGGAATATGATACTTTGTATTGGTCTGGTACGTTGGTTACAGATCCATATATTGCTTTGGTTTGACCTGTTATTGTTCCATCGTAGAAGTTAAATGTTCCATAATTTTCTATACCATATGTTGAACCTGTTATTGATGGTATTGTTGTACTTACATCTTCATCATTCTTTCCTAGAGTTACCGTAGAACCACTATAGTTATAAACACCTATTCCGTTCGTATTATTGATAGTTCCTCCATTTATTTGTATTGTTGATTTAGAAGTTGAACCATTTGTTATCTTTCCTATAGTTCCTCCATTTATTGTAAGATTTTTGTAATTTTGTATTGTAGTAATTGTTCCATTTTTAATTACTGTATTTCCTGAATTTGATAATGTTGTTATTGTAGAATTTTCAATTTCATAATCACTCGGTGAACCAGCTGTTAATGATAAAATTGTTGCATTTTTTACTTGCTTTATATTGTTGTGAGTAATATATTCATTCAGATTTCCTCCAGTTATATTCAATTCTCCACCATTATTATTAGATTGATATACTACATATTCCGTATAATTTCCAGATTTATTAAAATCTCCTCCTGATACATTTATAATAGCTTTTCCGGAACTATCATATATAATATATCTATGACTTTCAATTCTACCATTATTACTAGTGTGCACTCCTGTTCCATTATTTAAATTGATTGTAGTAGTTCCAGAAGGAGTAGAAAATATCATAAATTGATCTGAGCAACTCCAATAATTATCACATCCAGTTGTAGAAAAGTCTATATTTTCAATATTTATATCTCCTATACTATCTGTATAAATACCATACTGTCTTATTGACGCTTCTGTTTTTAAACACATTTTTCCATTTATCCAATTAATATAACCTGTTCCCGTATTATATATAATTTTTACTTGATAGTTTCCTGAATAATAATAAGTTCCTCCATTTATAGTTAAACTATTTCCATTTTTTATAAATGTGGGTGTATAACCTGTAATTTTACCTGTTTGTTCTTCACTATTATCTGTAATCTCAAAAATTCCACTATTATTTATTATAAAATTACTTATATATGAATATATATTTTTTCCATTCAAATCCAATACTATATTTTTTGTTTCATCTATATTTATAGTTCTCGTTGGATATATATTTTGTAACAATATTATAGTATTATTTAAATCATTACATGCTAACATTGCCTCTTCCAAAGAGTTATATTCTACACCATTAACAGATGCTACTCCTTCTAACATTGCTAGTTTAGTTTCATATTTGTCCTCAGCATTTTTGGTTATACAAACTTCGTAACTGTCTGAAATATTATTTATAATTCCTGTAATTCCATAATTTGTTGATGTTATAATTCCATCATAAAAATTGAATATTCCATCATTTTGAATTCCATAAGTTGATCCCATTATTACCGGATTTACTTCACTAACTGACTCATCATTCAATCCTAATGTCAATGTAGAACCACTATAATTAACAATTCCAACACCATTTGTATTGTTAATCGTTCCCCCATTAACATACATTGTAGCATTATAACTAGAAGTTCCATTAATAATACTAGTAATAGTAGCATCATTTATTGTAATATTCCCATAATTTGTAAAACTACTTATAGTTCCACTATTCACAATTCCATTTCCATAATTCGTAAATGTTGTAACTGTAGAATTTTCAAATATAAAATCACTAGATGAACCACATGATATTGAATTTATTGTACTATTTTTTATTTGTTTAACACATCCATGAGATATACTTCCATTAACAATTTCCCCAGAAATTGTTAATACTCCTCCATTATTAGAATTCTGATATACTGTACTTATGTTATTAGCAATTTCTCCAGATAATAAATTAATATTTGCTTTACCTTGATAATCATATATGAAATATTTAGTTCCACTTCCTAATTCACCTGTAATATTTTTTACATTAATAGTACTCGTATTTTGTGCCACTGAATATAATAAATATTGAACAGAATTCGAACCTCTCCAAGGATCATAGCCTGATGTAATAAATTTAATGTCCTCTATATTAATTTCTCCTATACTTTCTGTATAAATTCCATATTGTGTATAACTTGAACTTGTTTTTAATGTTAGTGTACCATCTACCCAGTTAATATTACCACTTTCTTTATTAACTATTAAGCTTATATTCTCTCCCGAATAATAATAAGTTCCTTTTTCAATTGTTAAATTACCTGTGTTATTAATAATAGTTCCTTTGATTCCAACAATTTTCCCAGTTGCTTCCTCACTACTATCTGTTATCTTTAAATTTCCATTATTAACTATAGCATCTGTATTTGATGCATTTATTGTGAATCCATTCAAATCCAATGTAGTATTTAAATTTGCTTTTATGTTTATACTTACTTCTGTTTCATCTATTGAAACATCTTTTAATAGATTAACTTTGTATTCTTCTACTGTATCTAATTCATTTAACGCTTTTTGCAAATCTTTTATACTTGCATATTGTCCAATTCCTTCAATTTCTATTATTGGTACTATCTGTAATATTGCTACTTCTGTTGACGTTTCTGTATTCGCTGTTTTGACAACTTGGTATCCTTCTACTTTATTGTTAACAATTCCAGAGATTGACTTTTGGTCAGGTCCCTCTATCTTACCATCATAAAAATTAAATGTTCCTGTATTATATACACCATTTGTATTTATTCCCTTTACATATGGGCTTTCAATATTAACATTTTCATCATTTACTCCTAAATTGATGGCTCCTCCAGCATTATATATACCATAATTGTCTCCGGTTACAATTGTTGAAATATCAGTATCAATATTTATTGTTCCTCCTCTAGAATCAATTCCATTTTTACTTCCCGCAATCTGGCTTGCTATTATATTCACAACTGTAGCATTTCCTGCTGTATATACCCCCGTTGCTCTACCACCAATATTAGAATTATTTATATACATTGTTCCTCCAGTAGATTGAATAGCGTAGCATGTATTATTACTATATTTTCCTATAATTTCGCAATTTTCTATAGTCATAATACCAGAATTTTCTATTTGGTCAACATATCTACCTGATAAATTAGAATTTGTTAGTGTTATTTTTCCGGTATTAAATATACAATTTGCCATCATATTACCACCATAAGAGCCAGTACCACCATTACCATCAATATTGACATTTTCTACTTTTAAAATCCCCGATGCTCCATTACTTATACCTGTAGCATTGCATCCATCAATTGTAATTTTATTTTCACATACTATGGAATCTTCATTATCGCTTCCGTTATATATGCAAGTTGCTATGTGACTATAATTAACTGTAGAACAAGCAAGTTCTCCTCCAGTAATATTTAGCACCCCTGATCCAGAATTATAAATTCCATAATTTGTTCCATTGTCAACAATCGTTTTTACACTTATTTTTCCCCCTGATATATTTAACGCCGCAGTATCTTGATTTAATATAGTACACATGTAATTCGAACTCACAGAACTATTTATAATACCTCCAGAGATGTTAATAATGCCAGATTCTGAATTATTTAAAGCTCTCGAATAGTTACCATATAAATCAATTGTTCCATTTTCTATATTAAGTATCCCTGTGTTTTTTATCATATCTATATATGATTTATCATTTAAACCATATAAATCTCCATCAAACATCACATTTTCATCTGAAACAGTTGCAGTTTCTTTATTTTCTAGTATTACCGGTCTATTCGAAATAAATTTCCCAGATACTGTTTTTTGTATATTTATATTATTTATCGTAAAGTAATCTGAACCAGTATTCGCACTGCCATCTTTTCTATATCCTATATGTAAATAATATTTTTTTTCTCCTTCTAATTTTTGTATATAGTCTTTTGGAGAAACAGTTCCACTTATATATATGAACTTATTTGTTGTATCTGAATATTGCGGAGCAGTTGTTGTATCTGAAATTATTGCATAACCTATATCACAACTACTTTCACTTGAAATTTCTGCATTTACCGTTAATGCATAAACTCCAGGTAAGTCACTCAGATCTATTTCCACATAACTATTTGCTACTGAACTATGAACACCTTTATTATTATTAATCCATTTTCCATCTTGATTTTCAAAATAATATGTTCCGTTATTAACTAAACTATCATATGTGTTTTCATATTTAAACTGCTGCGTATTTTTAAACTCTACATTTCCTTCATTCAAAATACAAGGATTTGCATATGCATATACATCATTTTCGCAAGAATCAATTGTTATATTTTGTCCTTCTTTTATAGTCATTGTTCTACCTGTGCTTATGTCTTTTAATAAATTAATTGTAGTCTTTGTCTCTCCTGCTTCTATACTACAGGCATCAATAGCATCTTGTACAGTTGTATATTTTTCTCCTCCTACTATTTCTGCTACATATTCTGTTGGTATTCCTAAAGTTATCTCTTCATATCCATCTTCATTCATATTTGAAATTATATCAACATCTTCTTCTAGTTCATTTATTGTAACACCAATTATATTATTTTTAGCTCCTATCAACTTTCCATCATAAAAATTTAATGCCATATTATTCGCATTAATTGTTCTTGCTGTTAATGATGATTTTAATATTGGAGATTCATTAATCGTTCCATCTTTCTTTCCTAAAGTTATTTTACCTGGTGTATTTGGCATTTCTATGGCTTGCCATACTTTTGATTCTAATGTACCTGATTCTATATTTATTGTTATATTATATGTAGTATTAGAATAGATTGCTGCTCCTCCTGTTTTTACTACTGTATCCCCTAATATATTTATACTTCCTCCTGTCATATGTATCGCTTCAAAATTTGAACTACTATTAGTATTACTTAATTTAGAAGATTTTATATTTAAATTATTATTAGGACGTTCAATATAAATTACTCTTTCATTTCCAGTTACATCAATTGTGCTATTTACTATATCAAAACTCATTCCACTGTAATCACTTCTATTATATATATATATTGCCCTACCGCTAGTCGTTATATTTGATTCATTTATATTGATATTACAACGAGAATAATCATATATTCCATTAGCACCACTTATAATTGTATTATTAATTTTTATATTTCCATAATTAGCATTATTATATATTGCGTATGAGTTCATATTAGCTATATTACTATTATTTATTTCAATATCAGCATAAGTAGCATTTTTAGTGACATTATATCCATTTGTAGATTTACTTAAAGTTACTCCATCTAATGTTATTAATGAATATATACCATCATTAAATATTTGATGATAACAATTAGTGCTAAAATTTCCACCTGTTACAATTGCATTTGCTAAACAATTACTCGTAGCTAAGCCATAATATCCGTATATTTCTCCATTATTTATTTTTGTTAATGAACGATTTCCAACAGCCCATACTGCTACTGCACCATCCGCGGAAAGTTTTATATTTCCACCGTTTACATTGGTTATCGCTCCACTACCTGTTGTTACACCTGCTGTATAAGTACTACTTGTTATATTTCCACCTTGTATATATGTAAGTCCATCATTATATATTGCAGAATATCTTGTTGAAGTACTAGCTTTAGCCAAATCTATTGTTCCACTTGTTAGAGTTAACATTCCTATTTGTTTTTGTTTTATTACTATACTATTTATTCTAAATTCATCATCATAACTTGTTGAGGTTCGTGAACTCTTTGTATATCTAAAATTCAAATAATATTTTTGCCCACCTGCTAAATCTAATGTATAATCTTTACTTGATGTTTTTCCATTAATTTGTATAAATCTTCCATAGCTTGTATTAGTTACATTAGTAGTATTATCTGGGTTATTTGTTATGCTTACATAACCATATCCATAAGTACTATATGTTGAAATTTCTGCATCTATTGTTAATGTATACATTTTATTTTCACAGTCTGTTAAATCTAATTCCATATATCCTGTGGCAGATGTATTTAAACTTTCACTATGAGTATTATTAGTATTTATTAATTGTTGTGATACAACATCATATTCAAAACAATATTCATCATTTTCATTATATTTTTTTACATCCCTTAAATCATATTCTATTACATCTCCAATAAGAGCTCCTGTACTACCATTATTTATTGTTGTATTTGTAGTACTCGTTATTTTTCCTATGCCATTATTATTACTAATTTTAAAATAATCATATATTGGTGAATATCCATCTGTACTGTTATAAAATCTTATAGTATGGTTTCCTATTTCTAAATTATCAATCACTATATTTACAGTGGAATAACTGTCTGAATTTCCAGCTGTAGCAAAGTTATATATGCTAGTATTTCCTCCATCTAAAAATATATCTGACTCTCTATTTAAGAACTTACCTACAACTGTTAATATATATGGTCCTGACTCAGTTATTTCAAAATCAAAACTTAAATCTTTTGCATAATCAACTCCATATCCTCCACTAAAACTAGAATTTGACCAATTAGTATCTCCACTTATGATATTACTTTTTTCAGCTTCTATTTTATATTCGTAATTTCCTGCACTTCCATCTACAATCTCCAATTTTCCATAATTTTTTATAACATTCCCTGTTGATGTAGTTGTTAATATATGTCCATCTAAATCTAATTTAATATTTTTTGTTTCATCCACTACAACAGTTTCTGCTTTTGCTAAGTCTTGTACAAGTATAATTTCCACCTGACTGCCATCTGTTCCATATTTTGTTCCAGCATCGGTAATTGCATCTTCTAACATTGTATATGTTTTTCTTCCTATACGTGCTTCTACATCTGAAATTATGGCTAAACTTGCAGTTTGTGTTTTTTCTCCTTCAACTACAGAAACAGAATAAGCAGGTGGTGTTTCGCTCACTTTTCCATATATTGCAGACTTTGCTGTTATATTTCCATCGTAAAAATTAAATGTCCCATTATTATTTCGTACACCTACATCTTTTCCCACTAATGCTGGTTGTGATATTGTTATTTTTTTATCATCTGCACCTACATTTAATACTCCAGCTTCTTCTATAACTACTGCTTCGGTATTATTGCTTGTTAATCCTCCTGTTATTTTACTATTAATCACTGTAAAATTTCCTGATTGCACAGTTATAGTTGGTTTGTTTTTATTTCTAGTTTGCACTGTAAATCCATTTAAATCTAAAGTTACAGTTTTTCCATCTATTACATTAGATTCATCATAAATATCATGTAATATTTGTATTGTTGCAGTTCCTTCTGTTGGGCATGTTTCTATAGCTTCTTCTAATGTATAATATTCAGTATTAACTAATTCTTCATATCCTTCTGAAGCAGATATTATTTTTGCAACAACAATATCTTTTACTCCTGTTACTTCAAAAGCCTGTACAGTTACATTAGTTGCTGCATCTTTTACCCATAAATAATATGTTCCATTTTCTGATATTTCCCCTATTGTTGTTTGTAGCTCTAGCTCTTGATTTACACTTGTATATTCTGGCTCTACCGTATCTGTTTTACTTATTGCATATCCTACTATTCCAGATGCATTATCTGTTAAGCTTATATCTACTGATGTTTCTATATCGTTGTTGTTTTCTTTTTCTTGTACACTTACTATAGTTGGTGCTATTTTATCAATATTATCAATTACTTTTAACGATACACCACTATAATTTTCACCATCTGTTGAACGTGCATATACTGTTGTATTTTCCTCTATATTTAGTGCTCCTGTATAATCTGTCCATGTTCCTTCTTCTCCTAGTTTATATTGCAATCCTATTTTTGCATTTTCTTTTGATAATACTACTTCTCCATTTTCGTCTTCATTTGCAAATTCTATTATTCCTTCTTTTGAACCATTATTTTCCCCTATAGATGTTGTTCCATCGCTATTTACCCCTTGTGCAGTTATTGTTTTTACTTTTCCCACTATATCTTCATTTTCGGTTACGCTTATTTCAACAATTGCACTTTCAAAAGTTTTTTCGTAACCTTCTGGTGCTTGTTTTTCCTCTATTAACAGCTCATATACAATGCCTTTTTGAATATTTGATGCTTCTATTATTGCTCCTTCTTTTGATATTTGTATATTGTTTTCTTCATTTGGCTCTATTTTTTCCCCAGTCTTTTTATTATATATATTTATTTCTATATTTTCATCAGGATTATTATTTGACACTTTAAATAAAGCTCCAGCTATATTCTCATTTTTGGCTGTGCCTATTTTGTTTAACTCAATTTGTATATTGTATTTTTTTTCATTTTGTGTATTTTGATTATCCTCATCTATTGTAATATCTGTTTCTTCTGTATCTACAGTAATTTCATTTACTTCATCTGATGATGAAGCAAAAGTTTCTTTTTTTACTGCTATATATCTTAAAATAATTCCAAGCAGTATTATAATTGCTAAGCATATAACTAATATTTTTTTCTTTCGAATATTCATCTATAGCCCTCCTGACATATTTTGTATATATATTATATTTAGTATATATAATATATATATTAAGGACAAATGTAGATTTTAGCAGTTTTTTTGAATATTATTTACGGATACACTTATTTCAACAAAATATTACATTATCTTTAAATTTGTATTACAAATTAGATTATAAATTGAGATTTTACTAGGGAAAAAAAGAATAACGAAAAAAAAAGCTCTTTTTTATTAAAAGAACTCTTTTATTTTATTATAAACTTTTTGATAAAAACTTTCATTGCTTTCAGTAATTATTGTTTCGGTTTTAGACTCAACATATTCTTTTTTAGGTAAATTAACATATACTTTTTGTCCATTACCTAATTTGCTCATACCTAATCTTTCTTTAGCCATTTTTTCGATGCTAGTTAAATTTAATTCGTTTTCTACACTAACTTCTAATTGTTCATTAATTTTTTGTATCTCGGTTAGCTCTGCTTTTAAAGCTTCTTTTTGATTAAATTTTTCATTAATTATAGAGTTTCTGTAACTTATGGTAAATAACACAGAAAAACCAAATACTATATATGCAATAAACTTAGCTTTCTTTTTAATTTCAGCTTTGCTAGCTTTATTTTTTTTTGCTTCGTTTGCTTTTATAGTTTTAGTTGTTTTTTTAGTAACTGTTTTATTTCCAGCATTTTTATTTGTATGCTGTTCTTTATTTGGTTCATATTCTGGTTGCAACTTTTTGGGGCTTGTTTCAAATTGGTATCCTTTATACCCTTGATAACCATAGACCCTATTTGCCATAAGTTTTCACCTCTTTTCTTTCAAAAATTCTTAGTTTAGCACTTTGTGCTCTACTATTTAATTTAAGTTCCTCTTTTGTTGATACTATTGGTTTTTTATTTATAATTTTTCCATACGATTTATTATTACAAACACAATATGGCAATTCTTTAGGACATGTACATTTTCCTTCTGCATCTATATATGCTTGCTTAACAGCTCTGTCTTCTAAAGAATGAAATGTTATTATACATAATCTACCATTATTTTTTAATAGCTTTATACAATTCATTACAGTATTATATAAAGGTTTTAATTCATCATTTACTTCTATTCTAATTGCTTGAAATGTTCTTTTAGCAGGATGTCCATCTTTTTGTTTTGATTTTGGAATAGATTTTTCAATTATTTGAACAAGCTCAGATGTAGTTTGTATTTGCTTTTTTTCACGTTCAATACATATATTTTTAGCTATATTTCTTGAAAATCGCTCTTCACCATATTCAAAAATAATTTTAGAAAGCTCTTCTTCTGAATAATTGTTAACAACATCTTTTGCTGTTAGCTCTTGAGTTTTATCCATTCGCATATCTAACTCATTTTCGCCAATATAACTAAATCCTCTAGATTTTTCATCTAACTGATATGATGATACTCCTAAATCTAATAAGATTCCGTCTACTTTTTCAATTCCAATTTCTTCTAATATTTTACCTATATCATCGTGATTTCCATGAATGTATTTTACATTTTTATATTCTTTTAAATTTTGTTTGGCAGCTTTTAAAGCTTCTTCATCTCTATCAATTCCTATAAGTAATCCATTTTTTGATAAATTATTTAGTATTACTTTACTATGACCTGCACCACCGTAGAGTTCCGTCTACATATATTCCGTCAGGTTTGATATTTAGTCCTTCAATACATTCATTTAATAATACTGGTTTATGATTAAATTCCAAATATTCACCCTCTATTTTTGTATTCATTAATAACATAACAGTTGGTATTAAAAAATACCAACTTGTTATGTGCCTAAATTAATTGCTTTTTTGATCTTTAGTACTTAAAATTACTTTTGTTTATACTAAAAACTTTTGTTTATTTTATTTACTTTTTCTTTTGTTAATTTAATCTTTTGTAGCATTTGCTTAGCTTTATCTTTTGTTTCTTATTTTTTTCTTTTGTACATTATTATTTTATCTTTTGTACCTCTAAAATTTATCTTTAGTAATTTATATAAACTTTAATAAAGTTATATACCAAGCATCGTCATATTTTCTGCTATGTTATCTGCTGAAATATTTTCATCGCTATTATATTTTTTCCATTTTTCTTTATTCCATATTTCAAGTCTAGTTCCTACACCGATTATTATTACTTCTTTTGTGATGTTTGCATATTCTCTAAGATTATTTACAATTAAAAATCTTCCTTGTTTGTCAATTTCACATTCTGTTGCACCTGATAGAAAGAATCTTACAAAATCTCTTGCATTTTTGTTAGTTAGTGGAAGTTCTTTTAGCTTGCTTTCAAAATTAGACCATTCATTTTGTGAAAAAACAAATAAACATCCGTCTAATCCTTTGGTTATTATAAATTTTTCTCCAATGTCAGCTCTTAATTTTGCTGGCATTATTAATCTGCCTTTAACATCCAGTGAATGTTCGTATTCTCCAATTAACACTTGCCTTCACCTCACTATATTTTTATTCCACTTTTTACCACTTTCTACCACTTCATCTAAATTGTAATACAAGGTTTTTTAAATTGCAACCCTTTTTTTAAACTTTTTTAAATTTTTTCTTGATTTTTCAAGAGTTTCAGAATATTTGTTCGGTGTTTATTTTGTTTTTTTTATTGCTATAATTATTATAATATCTTTATACTACTCGTTTTAAGCGGTATTTAACTTATATATTAGATAACACCTACCTAAAATTTTTTATAAAAGCTTGAAAAAAATTTTTTGTATTGTTATAATGATGACAATGAGGAGGTTTCCATATGGCAACAAAAGATGAAATAACGAATAAAATAATTTCTATTGATACCATAATAATGATATCAGATTATTTTGAAAATGAAAAAAAACATTACGAAAAATTATATGAATATGATAGATTATTAAATACAAATTTACGCTATACTAATCTTCAACACATATATAAAAAAACTTATAACTATATAAATTATTCATTCGAATTTTTTTCTGGCGAAAAAACAGCGAATGACAATTATGAGTGGTTTATTCAAAAATTAAATACAATAAACTTATCAACTGTAAAATGTATAAGTATCTCCTTTCAAACATCATCCATTTCTACACAACCACACTCTGAATACGCTCATAAAAATATAGTGAATTATATTTATTTTTATGAAGATACGGTTTATGTAAACTTTTCAAATGATTCTATGGAAGAGGAAAATTATAAAATCCACAGTGATATTATGACTATATTAAACAATTGTCCTCCACGATATGATAAGACCATAAAGTATAAATTCTTAAGAATGCAAAGCCTAAATCTTTGTATAGGATTTATATTTGGATATATAGCATTAATTGCATTATTTATTTTAAAAAATCAAATTCCAGTTAATATACACAATATAATATTTTCATATAACTATGTACCTGTAATCATTTTTTTATCTATATCTTCAATATTTGGAAATATTATAGGGCAGTTTTTTAATAATAGTCTTTTTAAAAATATAATACCCCAAAAAAAATACTCACATTATAGTTATAAACAACATCAACGTATTTTTGTTGATAATGTAGATTCTTATATTAAACAAGTAGAAACTCAAATAGGTATGTTTCATAATTCTATTGCAAAACGAAAAAATATAGAAAAAATATTCAAAAAAACTTTGCCCATTGTTTTTATACATATTATAGTTTGTATAGTCATATGTCTAATATAAATTCTAATTTATCCAAACTTTTGTATTTTAAATTTTTTCAATAAAAATTAATTGATAATATTTTTAACCTGTTATCAAAAATATAAGAGCATTTACATTTATTGGTAAATGCTCTTATATTTCTATTAATTATAAAATGCGTTATATATCTTTACTAGATGTTCTCTTTTTATACTGTCATTTTCTTTATCAATATCTTCTTTTAACCTTCTTAATATTTCTTCTCTGTTTTCCACTTTTTCAAAAGAATTTGCTTTTTCTGTATTTTCAGCATTTTTATTATCATTTATTTCAAAATTTAATTCTTCATTTACAGTATCTACAATATTTATCTTTTCCTCTTCGATTTTTTTTGCCACATTTCTAATAGAACCTTCATTAATATTTTCATTGATTATTGCATTTTGGCTGTAATTATATGTATTTTTTTCAAACTCATTGTTTTCATTATTTGAATAATCTTCTACACTTTCTTCCAACCCATTATCATCTTTTATTTCTTCAAATAGATATTCTTCAGTAATTTTTAATCCCTTTTGATATACAATACAACCATTTTTAACATGCATTATGTTTTCATACATCTTCATCAACTTATTTTCTTTTATAAGATTAGCTATATACTCAATATTCTCAACAGCGCTAGTTTTAAATATCAATCCGTAATTACAATTATCAATAATAGATTCAAACTGTTTTTTATATACAGTTTGTAAATATTTTATATCCGCAAAATTGATAATCCAAATTGCATTTCTACTCTTTGAAGCAATCACTGATGTACTGAGATTTGGTATATATCCTATATTTTCTATTTTATTATATATAAAAAATATTGGTATGTTTAACTCCCTCTTGGTATCAGCATAATCATATAAACGCTTTTGTATTTGCTTACATAATAAGCTGTTTAAACCTAGACATTCAGACATTTCTAAAAATAATACAGTTGGTTTATTATATAATTCTGTAAAATCTATAACCTTTGTTTCTTTTTTTTCAAGAGTTGTTTTAGGCATCTCTTCAAAAAGTTTTAATACTAAGTCTAAAACATTCTGGTATAATTTATCATTCATTTTATTTAACACAGCTATATTTTTGTATGTTTCAGATGATTCATCTATCTTAAAAAATATTCTTTTGAAATATTCAACATCGTTTTGTTTTAACTTTTTTATAATTCTTCTTATATAGTTTATGTTTCTATCGTTGGCAGGAACTTTATTCAATACATATAATGACACCAATTCAAATATTACCTTTGCTATATCAACATAAAAGATATCTTCACTTTTCATTACAGTACTATTTTTAAAGAATATCATAGAAAATTCCATAATATTGCTTTCATTTTTGATATATTCAAAAGGATTATATTCTTTGCTTAAATCAATCATTTTTATTTCAAAATCATTCTTTTTAAACATATCCTTTGTATCGTTGTATATCCTATTATTATAATCAACAATAACATATGATCCCAATTTTCTTTTAAAATTTGGATATAAAAAGTTTTTATATATTCCCGAATCTTCATCTCCTATTGCAAATATATTAAAATTCCCCTTGTTATTTCTGTCTATTTCTACATTCTTTGCAAGTGCAATTGATTTCTTAATATTATAAAAATTCATTACTAATCCCCTCCTCATATACTTATCATAACATTATAATTTTTATAATTCAATTAATTTTTCCATTAATTATATTCATTTTTGCCCCATCATCCATTTTAAAATTTTTGAAAAGTTTATTTATGCTTACTTGTTCAAATTGAACACAAAATTTATCTAACTCAATTTTAACCCATTT
The DNA here is from genome assembly GCA_017937285.1 of Clostridia bacterium. Taxonomy (GTDB): domain Bacteria; phylum Bacillota; class Clostridia; order TANB77; family CAG-508; genus CAG-492. The sequence goes on along the minus strand of JAGBDU010000009.1, from coordinate 94,096 downwards.
TTAACACAATTAATTTTATTTTTTAACACAATTTTGACCCATATAAATTAAATTATTACTTTTTCATCTTCTGAAAGTCTTGAAAACACTATATTCTTATTTTTAGCATTAGAGTATATAAAAAACGAGAAAACATTGATATTTCAACATTTTCTCGCTTTTTATATTGGAGGCGACACCCGGATTCGAACCGGGGATCAGAGTTTTGCAGACTCGTGCCTTACCACTTGGCTATATCGCCATAAATGCTATTCTTACTTGAATATATACTATTTATACTATAAATTGTTGTTAATATATACATATTCAAAAAAATAAATTTTATTACAGCTATGTAATAAAATTTGGAGCGGGAAACGGGGCTCAAACCCGCGACCTCTGCCTTGGCAAGGCAGCGCTCTATCAACTGAGCTATTCCCGCATCAAAAGTATTTTTATAATACCAAAATATTATCCAAATGTCAATAAAAAATAAAAAAATATTTTTTTATTTTTTTACTTGACATACTTACCATTTTTGTGCTAATATAATACTGTTCCAAACGGAGAGGTGGTCGAGTTGGTTTATGGCACCAGTCTTGAAAATTGGCGTAGGTTAATAGCCTACCGTGGGTTCGAATCCCACCCTCTCCGCCAAAAAAGATAGAAACTATAGTTTCTATCTTTTTTATTTTTTACTATCACATTAAGTACTAAAGTATCTATAAATGACTGCATTTATAAAAATTTATCCCTTTAACTTATGTAGAACTATTAATAATTATATATAGAATTTAACTCATTAATAGTTTTGATGATTTCGTTAGAATTATCTACCATAAATGAAACCGCAGTAATCATTGCTATAATAGCTATAATTCCAACTATTATTCCTACTATACTGCAACAAATACCTGCTATAGCTAAACCTTTACCTGTTTCTGTTTGTTTAGATTTTTTTAATCCAACAATTGATAAAATTAAGCCTATAATACCTGTTATAGTATAAAAATTAATAAAAATTGAGATTACACCTACTACAAAACCTGCTACTGCTAATCCATTAGATGATTTATTCATTTGATTATTTGAATTTAAATCATTATTGTTATAATTTTCTTCCATTTACGCTCTCCCCTCCTTTTTCATTTTTAGTATAACATTATAAAAAAAAAAAATCCACAAAAATCTAAAATATTTTATTTTTATCTTGACTGTTTAAATTATATATATTATAATAACAAAAGTTTAAATACGGAGGATTACCCAAGTGGTTGAAGGGGACAGTTTGCTAAACTGTTAGGGTTCGTAAGGGCCGCGAGGGTTCAAATCCCTCATCTTCCGCCAAAAATAGCTAATATTAGTTAGCTATTTTTTTTATTTCTCAATATATATCCACTATAAAATAAAAATGTAATCTTATATGGATTACATTTTTATTTTATATATTTTTTATTATTTGTTATTTTGATTTACTTTTTCTGTAATTCCTGAAAATAATTTTGAAACGTATTTTGCCAAATTATTAAATGTTGTTTTAAATAATTCTGCCCAAGTTGGTGTTACATTGCATAAACTTGTATTTTGCTCTTGAACATTATTATTTTCATAAATTGTATTTTCTATATTGTTATTTTCTTCTTGATAATAATTTTTTTCTATTTTAAATGCATAGTTTGAACCTTCATTATTATCCCATTCACCTGCACTATTTTTAAAACAGAAATTTAATTTTGTATTTGATTTAACATATATATCTGTTTGAAAACCAAGCTCAGATTTTTGCATTTTAACATCTTGAGCATCTTCCCAATTTTCTCCAAAACCATAATGTACTGTAACATCTTCAGATCCATTTTTGAATAATTTTCCTGCATATGTTACCCTTACATTAGTATTTTCTACCACTTTGTCTGTATTAAAAAATATATTTCTAAATAATTCCATAATAATCTCTCCTTATTTTATCTTTTGCTACAAAAATTATATTATTAAAAAATATAAATTTCAAGTGTTTTTTTTATTTTTTTAAAATTTTTTAAATTTTTTTGTCATTTTTTATTACAGTTCAATAAACATATATGGCATTAGAAAATAAATTATTTTCTTCCCAATTTTACATCTACCTCAAATTCACTTTTATCTCTTTTTATACTTAATTTAACGATATCTCCAGGACTTTTTTCATAAATATATCTCCTTAAATCAGATATCTTCTCTAATTTTTTTCCATCTATGCACATAATTATATCTCCAACTTTAATACCTGATTTTTCTAAATTTGAATTTAAGTTTATTTGACCAACATATATTCCACTATCTAAATTAATATTTATATTTATTTTATCAATCGAATATTTATCATATCCCCAAAACTCCAAAGTAGTTTCTTCAAACATTTCAGCATTTTCTATTTTCTTCAAAATTGGTTTTACAATATTAATTGGTACAGCAAATCCCATTGATTCGGCAGAAGAAATTTTAACAGTAGTTATTCCCACTAATTGTCCTGCTTTATTTATAAGAGCCCCTCCGCTATTTCCTGGATTTATCATTGCATCTGTCTGTATCAAATTATTTATATAAATTTTTTTCCCATTTTCTTCAAATTCTAAGTTTCTATTAGTTCCACTAATTACACCTGTACTCACACTTCTTTTAAATTCTAATCCTATAGGATTTCCTATAGAATATATCTTTTGTCCTAACTTCAATTCATCAGAATCACCTAACACTGCACTATCTTCAAAATTGTGTTTTATTTTTAATATAGCCAAATCTATATCTGAATTTGACCATACTATATTTGCTTTATATCTTTCTTTTGAATTTAATATAACATAGCAATTGTCATTTTTTAATCCTGAAACATGTTCATTAGTTAATATATATCCATTTTTTGATATTACTACTCCACTTCCCCAAGATGTTGACCCATCATTAACTAGATTATAATTTTTAGAAATCCCCACAATATTTTTACTTGCTTTTTCAATACATTCTTCTTCACAAATATCATTTTCTTGATTATCTTCACTTTTAATTTTGTTGCTCAAAATACTTATTATAAAAAATACAAAAATAATAATAACTATTACAAAAGTAAAATTACTTAATTTTATTTTTTTACGTCTTTTATAGCTTTTAAAATACTCCATAATATCTCCTATTAATTGAACTATAATATTATTTTGTTACAATTCACGGTCATTTTTTATAATATAATCCCTTTGGAACGGCTTACTTTTAGCCGTGAATTATAACATTATTTTTTTCAAAATTATATTTTTTATGTACATATAATTGAAAAGAAACAAATTTTGTGGTACTTTATAATTATAATCTAATAATATGAGGAGAATAATGATGAAAAGAAAATCAAAACAAAAATTAAATTTAAAAAAGCTTTTTTGTGCAATTTTACTAATATTCATATTAGTTTTAGTTGCTTCAAATGTTACAAAAGCTCCAACTAAATTTATTTCTAAAAAAACATCAAATGAGCCTGTAGCTACAAAAGTTGAAGAAAAAAAACAAGATATAACAATAAAGATGTCTGTTATTGGGGATATTATGTGTCATGGTCCTAATTATAAAGATGCTTATGATGCTACAACAAAAACATATGATTTTTCAACTTTTTTTCCACAAATAAAATCTTATATAACAGATGCAGACATTGCCATCGGAAATTTAGAAACAACATTCGCAGGTGGAAATAAAGCATATAGTGGATATCCAACATTTAACTCACCACCAGAACTTGCAAAAAATATATCGGATATTGGAATAGATGTTCTTACGACTTCAAACAATCACAGTTTAGATTCTGGTTATAATGGATTAGTTAATACTATAAATAAACTTGACGAACTAGGAATAAGTCATACAGGTACATTTAAATCTGAAGAAGATCAAAATAAGATTTTAGTAAAAGATGTAAATGGAATAAAAATTGCATTTTTATCTTTTACCTATGGAACTAATGGAATAGCTATTCCAAAAGGAAAAGAATATTGTATAAATTTAATAGACAAAGATTTAATAAAATCTCAACTTAATTCTGCAAAAGCTTTAAATCCAGATGTAATATGTGTTAGTATGCATTGGGGTGTAGAATATAAAATAAAACAAAATTCAGAACAAGAAGAACTTGCGAATTTTCTTTTTGAAAATGGTGCTGATATAATTTTAGGAAGTCATCCGCATGTACTAGAGCCTATGGAAAAAAGAACTATAACTATGGAAGATGGTACTAAAAAAGATGGTTTTGTAATTTATTCATTAGGTAATTTTATGTCTGCTCAAAAAGATAAGTATACAAAAGATTCTATTATATTGAATTTACAAGTTACAAAACACTCTGATGGAAATATTACTATAGATTCGTATGATTATGTTCCAATATATATGCAAGATAACGGTGCTAATGCAAAAAATAGATATGAAATTGTAGACTTGGAAAAACGTATATCTAACTATAAAAGTGGAGATAAAACTATTAGCGAAACTTTATATAAAACTTACTTAAGTGAACTTGAAAATGTAAAAAAAGCACTTAATGAAAATAATACTTAAACAAAAATAACTATAGATTATATCTATAGTTATTTTTGTTTGGTGGGCAATCGGGGGTTCGAACCCCGGACCTTCTGATTAAGAGTCAGCTGCTCTACCAACTGAGCTAATCACCCATATATTATATTTAGATTTAGTAGCAATAAATGTATTAGCAAGCTAAGCTAATATCATATAACGAACTTTAGCTATTATATTCTAGTTATTTATTATTGTCAATACAATTTTTTTATTTTCTCTTTATTTCCTGCTAAATATATGATATAGTATGTAGTACCTTTTAACTAGATTATTAATATATTATATTAATTACCAAAAATTACTCATTTATTTTTTGCTAAAATGATTGTATAATATTATTAAAAGATATGGAGGCGCGCTTATGAAGTTCGAAAAATTAAATGAAAATAAAATCAGAATAACCCTAAGTAATCAAGATTTAATCGAAAAACACATAGATTTCAATTCTTTTATGTCTAATTCTATAGAAACTCAGGATTTATTTTTAGATGTACTAGAAGAGGCTGAACAAAAAGTAGGATTTGTTACCAAAGACCATAAAATAAAAATAGAAGCTTTAGCAATGGCAGATGGAGATTTTGTGTTAACAATTACAAGATTTGGAAAAAGAGAAGAAAAAGAAATTCAATCAACAAATAAAAGTAAAAAAATAAAAGCAAAACGAAAATCAACTACTTTAAATTCCGAAAATTTAGTATATTCATTTAATACCTTTGATGATTTTTGTCTATTTTCATCATTTGTTGGAAAAATAAAGAATTTTAGTACTATTGCAAAATCAACATTATTATATACATATAATGATAAATATTATTTAGTATTTTCAAAACTGAACTTAAACCATCCTTACATAAAAAAATTTTACACCTTAATTACTGAATTTGGAACATACATAAATAATTCTGATTTATTCTCTTATAAATTATATGAAAGAGGAAAACTTGTATTTAAAAATAATGCAATAAAATTGTGTTTAAAGTATTTTAAGTAATTCTAATAAAACAAAAGAAAATGTGTGAATCAAAATTATGTATTTTAATTCATACATTTTCTTTTTTCTATTATAAAAGTATATAATTTATCTTCCTTTATATAAGTAATTTTGTGGATTTTGTGCAACTCCATTTATTCTTATTTCCCAATGGCAATGTGAACCTGTTGAAATACCTGTTGACCCCATTCCAGCTATTACTTGCCCCTGCGATACCGTTTGTCCTTCGCTAACATATAGTTTGCTATTATGTCCGTAATATGTTTGTACTCCATTCCCGTGTGAAATTATAACTAAATTGCCATATCCGCCACTATTATATTTAGCATATGTAACAGTTCCAGATGCTGCTGCTCTTATTGGTGTTCCTATAGAATTTGCAATATCAATCCCTTTATGGTTATCTCTTTTACGAATTCCAAATCTTGAAGTTATAATTCCTTGTGCTGGCTCTACAAAGCTAATTCCCAAACTTGCAACATATGTTGATTTATTTGAAGTTCCAGAATATTTAGGTTTTTGCTCTTCCTTTTTTTCATATAAACTGTTAACACATTCATCTACATTCGTAAAAGTAGCAAGCTCTGTATTATAACGCTCTACTATTTGTATATTATTTATATTATTGCTATCTTTTTCTTTTAATTTATTTAGTATGTCTTCTGCTTCAGAGTATTTTGAAACAAAATATTTATCTTCACCGTTCAATTGCATAGCAAAATAATTGTAATATGTAATACCTGTTGATATAACAGCATTATATATTTCATTATCATTTGTTTGAATATTTCGTTTTAAAAAAGTTAGTTCATATTTTGGCATAGAATCAATTTGAACATAAGCGATATTATCATTATCAGAATTTCCATTTTCAATGTATGAATTTATTTTTTCTTGTAATTTACTTTTGTTTGCACTATATCCTATAAATTCGCCATTATATGTAACAATATACGCTGTTTTATAAAAGAATGCTAATATTCCTATAATTATAAAGCTTGCAATGCATAATAGTATTATCATTCTTATCGATGCTCTTATATGTATAATAGTTCTTTTTATTATGCTAATATTAAACACTCCTTCCTTTCATACAATAATTTAATTTTACTACAAAATATGCCATAAAACAAGTATTAATTTAGCTGTTTATGTAACAGTTTATCGAAAATTCTTATAGTTATGCTCACAAAATAATACGTTTCAAAGAAATTATATTATAAAAACAGGTATCTTGTCACAGTTCGGACTCCATACTTATAAAAGCATGGAAGTTTGAACTGTAAAGTTATCTTAATACAATTTTGCTCTGTTCTTGAACTTTTATCTTTTATATAAAAAAATTTAGCAAGAAAACTCTTGCTAAATTTTTTTATTTTTATTGTAATTCATTTTTTACTTTTTCTATTTCCGTTAAAGTAGCTTGTTGTGCTGGTTTATAATATCCTTTAGTTTCAGCTACTTTAAATAATTCATATTGAAAACTTTCATCATTGTTTCTAATTTGTTGAATAGCTTGTCTTAATTGCATATTTTCAGTTTCAGAAATAACTCCTTGATATGTTTTAAGCTCTGCTTTAACTCCATTTAAAATGTCATTTACCATTGTCTTTTCATCCATAAAAAATCTCCTCCTTAATTATTTAAAAAGCTCATTAATTTTTGCTTTGTATTTAATGCATCTTGTGCAGATTTTGTAAACATTTGCTTGATTTGTGGATCTACAGCTTGTGATGCATATGAATTTAATTTTTGATAAGATGTTTCGTGTGCTCCTATAAGATGTCTTAAATTTTGTAATTCTACCTGACTTAAATTTGGCATAATAATCTTCCTTTCTGGGATAAAATTAGAGCAATTTTTTTATATTATCTAATATTTTACTTAATTTACAAATTATCCATCCCTATAAAAAATTTACATTAATATTATTATCAAAAATTTTTTTAATATTCAGATAAATATAAAAAAGATTTTAAATATCATTGATGCGAAAATGTTTGCCGTTACAATTTAAAACTAAAAATAAGCTGTTCCAAAGGCATTATATTATAAAAAATTTAGTACATGCATTTATATTGTAGAAATTATACACCTTAAGAAGTAAAATTTTCATATTATGAACGTTAAACTTATGTAAAAAGTGAACTTTAAGCAAAGTTCACTTTTCTAGTGCCAAATTAATTAATTTATCTATCAAACTACTATATGATAATCCACTTTTTTTAAACAATTGTGGATACATGCTTATTGTTGTAAAACCTGGCATTGTATTTATTTCATTTAGATATATTTTTTCAGATTCTTTATCTATAAAAAAGTCAATTCTAGAAAGACCTCTTCCATCAACAGCCTTAAAAGCTTTTATTGCCATATTTTTTATTATCTCGCTTTGTGGCTCTGTTAACTCCGCAGGAATTTTTGTTTTAGATTCAATATTGTTATATTTAGCATTAAAACTATAATATTCTTCTGCTGGCATAATTTCACCTAAAATAGCTGTTTCAACTTCCTCATTTCCTATTACTGCACATTCAATTTCTCTTGCATTTATTGATTCTTCAATTATTATTTTATTATCAAAATTACTAGCTTCTTGTATATATTTAATTACTTCATTTAAATTATTTGCTTTATTAATTCCTATTGAAGACCCAGAATTTGATGGTTTTATAAAAACAGGTAATCCTAATTTTTGTTCTATTATTTTGCTCAAATTTTCAATGTCATATGGCTCCGATTCGCATAATTGATTAACTACTACATATTTATTTTTATATTTTTTAATATATATATGCTTTACTTGTGGAATTCCTGCTTTTTCTAAAATAATTTTTGTATATGCTTTATCCATACAAATACATGAACTTAATATATTACATCCAACATATGGAATATTTAATAATTTAAATAAACCTTGAATACTTCCATCTTCACCATACAACCCATGCAATACAGGAAATACAACATCTAATTTTTTTAAATAATCTGTTATATTTTCTATTTTCACTAGATCTGTTATTTTTTCTCCAATCTTTAAAACTTCTATTTCTTCTAATTTTTTTTCATATGAATACCATGTTCCACTTTTTTCTATGTATATTGGAAAAATATCATATAAATTTTTATTAATATTTTTTAAAATAGAAGTACCAGAAATCACCGAAACATCATGTTCCGTTGACATTCCTCCAAATATAATTCCAACTTTTAATTTTTTCATAATAAATTCCATTCCTTTCTTTTTTAGTTTACACATAATTATATTTTTATTTTATTCATTTATTCGTACCTTTTATATCTTCAATAACAATATTACTTAGATATTTAGAATATTTATCAATATTATTTCTTATTTTTGTTGCACTTATTGGAACAAATTCTCTTTTATAATCAACTATTCTATTTACAACATTAAAATTTTTTGCAACTATTTTGCCATATTCTTCACTAGAAAAAAAGTGTGTTACATATATATTACCTAAAATATTTTTTAAATAATCTATTTGTATTTTTGCATTTTTTTCATCTAATCCATATTGTTTTGGAGGATCCTTAGCGATTAAAATATTAACTGAAGGATATAATTTGCGTATCCAATCAGCTCTTCTTTCAACAGGTATGTCAATTATATTCGTTTCGTAAACAATTATATAAAATTCATCCATTTCTTTTATGGCTGTTTCTATTAAATATTGATGTCCTTTATGTAATGGAGCAAATTTACCTATTGTAAACCCTACTTTTTTCATATATAGTTATCCTTTCATAATATTATAATTTTAATATTGCTGCAAAAATTGCTAACAAATATTTTGGTTTAATTATATTATATACATTTTTTGGTAATTATCAACTATATTGTCTTTCATGTCAGAGTAATTTAATCAAATATTACTATTTCGTAATATTTGATTAAATTACTCTGCTTTCAGGTCTAAATGTTTTTTAGGTTGGGAGTATTTCAACTCAAAACAGAATTACTTCTGTTAATATTATTATATTCAATTAGTTTAAAATGAATTTTTAAAAACAATTGACATATAATAAAAAAAGTAGTATACTATATTTAACTTAAGTTAACAATAAACAATGTTGTGAGTATATTCGGCTAAGTGTGTGGTAGCACTTAGTCTTTTTTTGTGCAAAAAAGAACGCACAGCGTGGTAGAACTGTGCATTCCATCGGCTATTTTGCCTCATTTTGCTTTTGGCAATCTAATGATATGTTGTTTTTTCGAATTATTTCATTGGCTTGATTTAATTCTTTTTCTTTTTGTTGTAAACTCTCTATAAGATGCCATACTAAGTCAGCATACGTCATGAGTATATCCTCCTTTCTCAAAGATTTCCTTTGAAAAGGATGGATTTATTATACTTTATTTTTATTTTACAAACAATGTTTTTTCTACAATTCCAATGATTATTTTTAATCCACTTTATTCTTGTTTCTGCTTATAATCAGATTTTTTGAATAATTTTGAAATAAAATAATAATATGATTATGAACGATTTTTATATCATTTTATATAATAAAGCAAATAAATAGAATTCTTTTAAGCTGACAGCAAGTGGCTGTTCCTGTATTTTGATTTTGAGCATAAAAAAAGAAAGTAAATCATTTTACTTTCTCGTGGTGCCAACGAAGTAGACATTTACAACTCGTTAGCTCTCTTGACGAATGACTAAATAGTCATTCAAGTTATAAGTATATTATCAAATTTTTTTATAAAAATCAAGTATTTTTGAAAAAACTATATACAATTTCAAAAAAATAGTGTATAATTAAAGAAATTAAGGAATACTATGTATTGTAGATAGATATTCTACTAGGTCTGAAATAGTTTGCTAGAATAGGACCTGACCCGAGCTGATGCTAAGCGTCAGCAAAAGCCATTCAAACGAATGGCTTTTATTTTGCTTATTACTCTTGTTTTAACTGTTTTTGCATATTAAGAATATGTTGTTTTATTCTTAATAGTTCATTATCAATATTTTTAATATCTGTAGAAAAATAATCTGTCATCTCATCAACTTCATTGTCTTCCAATTCACTTGTACTTATTTCACCATAAAGGAGTTTATTAGCTAAATCTTGCTTTTTATTCTCTATTTCAAATTTTTCTTTTAAATTGTTGTTAATGATATTATTCGATGTACTACTTCTATAATCTTTAATATCTTTTGTATCATATTCTTTTTCTTTAAAAAATATGTTTTTGAAAAACTTTTTTATTCTATACCATAAACTATTTGTTGGAATCAATTCGTTATTCATTAAAATCTACTCCTTGTTCTTGCATATCTTTTGTTTCTCTTGCTGATAGTTGTTTCTCATATTCTTGTTCTAATTTTCTAGCTTCTTGCAATGCTTTTCTTTTCTCTAAATCTTGTCTTATTAAAATTGCTAATTCTTGTTGTTTTTTGTTTCCACACTGAATATCTAATTCACTTATTATAGACATAACTTCATCTAGTTCAGGATGTTGTTCCCTATAACTTGTTCTTTCTTCTTCAGTTTGTAATGCCATATATGGTTTTATAAGGTCTTGTCTTATATTTCCTAGTTTTTTTGCTAATTCTTTTTCCTCTCCTTCAATATTTCTTGACCTTCTAGGCAAATGCTGTTCTGTTTGTTTTTTTACCCATTCTTTAATTAATCTTGCATTTACTAAATATGGTGAGATATTATTTTCATCTATCCAATTTACTATTTCCAATACTTCCTGTAATTCAGGATGTTCCTCTTCATATTGTAATCTTCCTTCGTCTGTTTCTAATTGTAAATATGGTTTTACTAATCCTTGTCTAATTCTTTTTAATGCTCCACCTAATCTTTTTTCTTCATCATCTTTTGAATTGGATGTTGGTGGTTTTGTAGTCTTTCTCTCATCCATCCATGTTTTTACTTCCCTTATATTTGCTAAATTAGGAGATATATTATTTCTATCAATTTCATTTATAATTGAATTTACATTATGTATTTCAGGATGTTCATCTTCAAACTGCATTTTTTCTTCTTCAGTTTGTAATAGCATATAAGGTTTTATAAGTTTTCTTCTAATATCTGTTAAAGCTAGTCCTAATTTTCTTTCTTCATCATCTCTTGAAGCAGCACTAGGTGGCTTTGTTGTTGAATGTTCTTTCATCCATTTTTGTATTTGTATAGCTTTATCTAAACGAGGAGAAATATTCTTTTCATCTATCCCATTAACTATTTGTAATACTTCCTGTAATTCAGGGTGTTCATCCTCAAATTGTATTTTTTCATCTTCACTTTCTAGTTGTAAATAAGGATTTATTAGCCTTCTTCTTATACTTTGTAAAGCTGTACCCAGTCTTTGTTCTTCTTTATCTTCGCATCTTAATCTAGGTGGTTTATTAGTTTGCATTGTTTCCATCCATATTTTAATTTGTCTTGCATTTATCAAATGTGGAGATAAATTTTTTTCATCTATCCAATTAACTATTTGTAATATTTCTTGTAATTCAGGATGTTCGCTTTCAAATTGCTTTCTAGCTTCTTCATTTTCGAGTTGTAGATATGGCTTGATTAATTTTTGTCTAATATTACTTAATGCTGTTCCTAATCTTTTTTCTATATAATCCTTAGAACTTATTGCAGGAGGTTTTGTTCTATTATTATTTTCCATCCATTCTCTAATATTTCTAGCACTTTCTAAAAGTTCATTATGTCCGTATTATTCCTTGTACTTCATTTAATAATTCTAAAAATTCTTTAGTTTCACCTTGTATTCTAAAAGTATCTAGATCTTCAATTTCAGTATCTTCGCCACCACCTATTCCAGCTCCATCACCATTAATAATTTTAGAGCCATTAGTTCTTCTGTTAATTTCTGCATCCAAATTATTTTTTAGATAATTATTTACTAAATCAAAAACTATTGTTTTATTTCTTGATGTATCAGAAGACAACGCCCTTCCTAATTGTTGCAAATATATTATTCTTGAATCTGTTGGTCTAGCCATTATTACTCCTGAAATATCTTCAACATGTAATCCTTCATTTAGCATTTCTATAGAAAATAATAATTTTAAATGTTCTGATTTAGAGCTTTCAAAATCTTCAATGGTTTTGCTATTATCTTTATCAGTATATCCATCCCCTGAATAGACTGAATATATTTCAGGTTCATTGTCAATAGAACAAAACCATTCTTTTGCTTTACCAATTAATTCATCCATATGTTCTTTGTCTTTACAAAAAATTATATATTTGCCATCTTTCTTTTGAATATTTTTTGCAAAAAGTTCAGGTATTCCATCTGCTTGTTCAACTATTTTTCTCATTCTATCATATTTTGCTTGTAGTTCTTTTTTCTTTTGTTCATCACTACAATTAGCTATTGCTAATCTAATGCCTTCTAAGTGTTCACTTAATGCATAATCGCATTTCACATATTGGGGAGACTTTACAATTCCTTTTCTTAGTGCATCAACTAATGTCAATTCATAGTCAATATTCCCCTCAAATAATTCATCAACTACATTTTTATCATCCATTCTGTCTGGAGTTGCTGTTAAACCTAAAATATTAGCATTAGGATTTTTCTGAAGTAAAGTATTAATTTTTTCGCCCCATTTATCTGCACCTGTTCTATGTAACTCATCCATAACTATAATATCAGCATTTAATTTTTCCATTTGTTCATCATTTACTCTAAGTAAAGATGGATATAGCATTATCTTTAAGTGTGGAAAGTATTCATCTAATATCATTCTTGCTGTTTTTTCATTTGTTGGTTCTACTCCAACAATATATTTAGCAATATAATTATACATTTGATTTCTAATTGCATTTGTAGGTGCCATAAATAAAATTCTTTTATCTTTATTATCTGCCATAAGTTGCAATGCAATAAACGATTTTCCGCAACCTGTAGGAATTACAACTGAAGCTTTATTTCCATTTTCATATGCTTTTTGAACAGCTTTGTAAGCATCTTGCTGATGCTTTTGTAAACCTAATTGTGGATTTCCTTCTACTATCATAATTTACCTCATTTCTTATTCTTTAGTAGTTTTATTATTTTCCCATATTTTCCTTATTAATTTTAAAGACAATGTAGATAATGTAAATCCTATTACAGGAACTAATGAACTTAAAGCAATATTATTTGTATTTTGTATTAGATGTGAATAAATAATAACTACTATATAAGTTAGAATCATTATACATATTCTTCTAGTCCAGCTTGTTTCCCAAGCTTTATCTAATTCAACTTTTTTATTTCTTTGTTTTATTTGTTCAATTTCTTTTTCTAAATCCATAATTCTAAATTCCTTTTTATTTAAATTCTTTTATTTTTTAATATGTTTATAATATGTCTAAAATCCTTTCCTCTAAAGAAAAATGATTCAGCTTTTGTGAATGAAATATTATTTTTCCTTTTATAATCTAATTTATCAATTACTGTTAGCATATCTGAAACCTGAAATAGCCTTTTCTTAGTATGATCAAAGTCAATTCTTCTTTCTACATTTGGATTACTAGCAAAAATAGTATCCAATATAGTTGCCAATGTTTCTTGTCCATTATCATAATAAATAACAATTTTATCAAATGAATTAAGATAGTCTTGATTCTCACTGATAAATTTACTGATTTCTCTTGCTAATGCAACATTTAATTGAGTTTTTTTATTTATGTATTTCTTATCAACTATAATTGTTCTGATTTTAACTTTAACTCTACTTGAGAAATAGAATATTGCCCAAAATATGCTTTTTCTTCTTTCAAAATCAAAATGTAAGTAATCTCCTCTTTTAGCAATAAGATAAGCTAAATGTATCATTCCATCATAGTTAAGCATATCTAATTTTTCATTAAGATATTTCAATTCTGTTTCTATGGAATCTGAGCTTTCATGTAATGTAAATGATACAGCATATAAATCTGAACTGCCATTTACAAAACCAAAATCGCCACTTTCATCTATAAATATATTTAAACGCTTTATTTTTATCACCTTTATCCTTTAATCATAATTATGCTATTTATATTTATACCACAAAATGATATTTTTCTCAATAGAATCTGGAAATTTCTACAAAAAAGCTGTAAAAAATATAAAAGTTTCTTTACAGCTTATAATATTATATTTCTAACAACTCAATCACATCTACAAATCCATTTCTATAATACTTCTCATTCCAATAATATAAGTAATCCATAAAGTTTTTCTCGAGTTGATCAAGTTGTTTTTGAACATATTTTTTATTCTGTTCAGGTACATTCTTTAGTATTTTCTCTGCAATTTCTTCAAAATAGATACAATATTTTTTATCTTGAGGTGTCATCTCACTAAATGCTGTTTCTTCTCGAAATTCTATCCATTCCTTTAATAAATCATCTTTAACTTTTCTTAAATTCTTCATTTGCTTTCATCTCCTATACATATATTAGTTCGTTTAAAATTATTTCTTCTGCCTGATTCTTAATAGCACTCATTGTTCCAACCCAATAAAGCATATCTGTATTCTTCATTTCTTCGGTTAAATCACTATTGTCTTTTAGTTGTTTAATTATTTGATTAACTCTATTTTCAGCTGTTTCTTGAATTTCTTTTATATGAGTATTTAATGTACCATCTAAAAGCATTATTGAATAGTCAGCTTTTTTATGTTCTTTTATATAATTTAACCTCATTCTGCCATACTTGTTAAGAGTTATCTTTTCTTGCTTTGGCATTGTAAGATTTGGAATATAATAATCTCCCTCTAAATGATATTCAATTCCATTTTTTTCATCTATTTTTGGTAATTCATTATTCATAATTATTTCACTCCTTTATTTTCTTTTAATCTTAATTCTTCATAATAATCCTTTTTAGCTTTCTTTTTTATTAAATACATACATTCTTGTACAAGCCATTTTAATTCATTTGAATAAGCTAGATATATAACACCTTCTTCTAATTTTCCATTAGTTTCTTTTTCATACAAACGAACATAATTATCAAATTTTTCCTTTAATCTTGTAGCTCTGTATTTAATATCATCATCTTTGCATTTTAGATTATTATTTATTATTTGCATTAATTTATTATATTCTTGTTTGCTAAAATATATTTTATCATAGTTTGACATATATTAAATACCTCCTTTAGTTTAGGTTATAATCATTTTTCTTTTTTCCTTTTTTAGCTTGAATTTCAGCTAATTCTTCATTCGTTAATACTTTTCTTGTAGGATTATTAACTATATCTGAATCGTTATTATCAAATATTCCATTTTTCTCTAAATCTTCTGCAACAAGAGTATAATTTCGTTTATCTTCTGCAATATTATAGTATTTTTCATCAAATATCTTCATTTGAAATCTTTTAATGAGTGATTTCCAAAATCCCTTAAATTTACTTAATTCTGCTTTAGCTTTTTCTAAAGCATTACTTAATTTGATAATTGTTTTATCTTTAGCTGATAATTCATCCTTTAATTCCTTAATATCATCATCTTTTAGCTTTATTTGTTCTTTAAGAGAATAATTTTCATTCTCTATTTTAGAAGTGGCATGTTCAAAATCCTTAATCGACATATTTAGGTCATTTACACTTCTAACTGTCTGAGTAACATCTGTTACATCTTTAATATAATCTTTGATATTCTCTATATTCTCGTTTGAAATTTGGCTATTATTTTTATTAAAAGGCATAGGCTTTAAATTATCTAATAACTCAATTATATCTTTGCTTGAATTATCTAACTTTTCAGTTCGTTTATTAGCATTTTCAAGTTTTTGTTTTTGCTGTTCCAGTTTTTTCTTTATTTCTCTATAATTGTCCATTTCTTTAACATTTATATCTTTATTTCTTCCTTTTTGTTTTGTCTTTAATCTACTATCAACACCGTAAAACTTATTATACGACTTAATACAAGCATTTCTCATTTTGTCTTGAATAGCAGTTAATGACTCTTTGGTAAACAATTTAGATTTACCAACTTGTTTTTTCATACCTTTTTTGCAATTATCAATTACTGGTACACCAACAACATGCATATGGGGAGAAGTTTCATCAAAATGTATTGTTGCATTAGCCACCTTAAAATTTGGAACAATTTTATTTAAGTCTTGAATTTGCTCATTATATACATCAATCATTTTGAATCTATACTCATCATCTTTATCTTGCCAAAAATCCATATCTCCAAGCTCTATTATAATTTCACAAGCAATATCGTTTTGTAATGTACAAGCCTTTTCAAAATAATTATTTATCTTTCTATCGTTTCTAGTCTGCTTATTATTAAACTCAATACGAGCTTCTTCAAATTCATCTATATATACTTGTTTGACATCTTCAACAATATCATTAGTTCCATATATAGTTGTAATCAATTCCCTTTGATTATCATAATCTCGTAAATTGTGTTTATTTGCTCTAGATAAATCATTTGCATTTTGTATAGCATTATTTGATAAAGAAGTAGTACCAGATACATTTCCTTTAGCTGTTTTTTTAGCTATTTTACTTTTGTTCTTGTCACTACCCAAGTGAAAAGAATATGCTAATTCTTGCTCCATAAAAAGTACCTCCTTGATTTTGCTTCAAAGCACAGGACTTTGACTCTGTCATAAGTCCTAACCCCCTATGAGTTTTGACATGCTATCAAAACTCGGGGGCTCTGCGAGGCAATAAATTTTCTCTCTAATAGAGATAAAATTTATTCAAATTAACTATCGCCACTTTCATTTTTATTTCGTAAAAAAAACGTGCCACGTTAATTTGATTGTTGCAACATAGCCCATAACCAAAGTAAAAGTTGCAACAATTATTTAGTGTCTTCTTCGGAGAATTTAACTGGCTTTACAACAATTTCAGTTCGTTCACCATGTTCATACTTAATTGTTGTTTCACTATCATCTGGTATTGTATTAAAGTATGGCTCGATATTATCTGCTTCTGTAATTTCAAAGTCATCATAATCATCACCATTAATATAAATTATTCCAAATCGATATTCTTCCATCTTATTATCTGGATCCAATTTATAATAATCTTCTAATGGGAATACTCTAACAATAGCACTATTATCTTTAACAAAATTAAAATAAAACATTTGCTTTTGTAAATAATAAGTTGCCTCAGTATAGTGAACATCATAATATTGCTGTAATCTCATTATTATTTCTCCAAATTCCTTTTCTGGTAAATAGTTACTAAATCTGACACTTCCTATTACATTTCCTAATAACACTGGTTTAGTTGTATCAATATAACCATTATCGTATAATTCCTGACAAGGTTTACAAATAGATTCTCTAAAATTAATCTCATCTACTATTATTTCTGTTCCTATAAAAGTTAGTTTTATTTCATCAACATATTTCATTATTAGTTCAGCTTGCTCTTCACGAGTATAATCCTTCCATGTTCTTGTTCTTTCTGCATATTGCTTATTCATAATCATTTTATTAAGAAAATCTATGTCTCTTTTTAATAAAATATCTTTTGGAGTAAATCGTAATTCTTCTACACAATCTGTAGTTTCTAACTCTTCTTTGAGCTTTTTTATAGTTTTTTCTACAACAGCAGTTTCATTATTATATACATCTAAATCAAAAGCTCCATTTATATAAGCTTTTCTAATTCTTTCTAGTTTTGCATTTTGTTCATCAAGTTCTGTTTGTAGTTTTTCTTTAGGCTCATCAAATCTTTGTCTTATCATAGGCAAGAAGAATTGATTTACTACAGAATCATATTCTACTAATTCATTTATAAATTGGTTAAAGTACTCATTTATGGCATTTTCTTTAATTGTTATTTTGCAATCGTTACAATAGTAATAGAAGTAGGGTTTCCCATTTTTCTTTGTAGTAGCTTTGCCACCTAAAATACGATTACATTTAGGACATTTTATTTTTTGTAAATATAGGTAAGTTAGTGTTCTTTGATAACTTCTTGAATTTTTCTTTTTCTGTACTTGGCAATCTTCCCACATTTCTTTAGAAATAATAGGTTCTACAACATTCTCATAATAAGTAGGAGTTTTAGTTCTCTTTCCATGAACAAAGTCACCTTTATAAATTTCATTTTGAAGAATATTCTGTATTGTTGAATCTCTCCAGTTATCTTTACCTAAAACTTTTTCTTCATTAAACAACGTACTTATTTTTTGATAAGAATAGCCATTATAATATAACTCAAATATTCTAACAACAACGTCTTTGGTAGAATAATCTATTACAAGAGTTTTATTTTCATGTTTGTAACCTAATGGAGCAATATGAGGGATATGACCTTGTTTTATTGCACCAGCTAAGCCTATTTTTGTTCTTTCACTAGTTCTTTCAATTTCATTTTGACTTACACTTACTAAAAGTCTTGAAATCATCTTTCCATTTGCAGTAGTTGTATTAATATCATCATTTACACAATCGATATAGGCATCATTTTCATCTAAAAAGGTTATAAGTTCCTCCCAATCATAAATACTTCTTGTAAATCTATCTAGTTTTAGAGAAATAATAGTATTTATCCTTTTAGATTTGATATCTTCTTTTAATCTTTCAAACTCTGCTCTATAATTACCAGTTTTTGCACTTACACCTGCATCTTCATAGTAATCTATAATTTCATAACCCTTAAATTTACAATAAGCTTCTAATCTTTCTTTTTGCTCTGGAAGACTAAATCCCTCACGAGCTTGGTCTTCAGTAGAAACCCTCATATACAATCCACATTTTTTCTTTTCTTCAACCAATTCATAAACCTCCTAACAAAAAAGAGACATCAAAGAAAACACACAAGTTATCCTTGACATCTCTTAAATTTTTTTATTTCAATACATATTTTGTTGGAAAACAACCAAAACATATAATCAACTCCTAACAAGTAAACATAATAGTTTACTGTCAGTATTATATCACGATTTTCAGAAATGTCAACTTTTGGGCTATTTTATGCTGTTTATATAACTTTCTAATTCTGATAATTTTATCTTTTTTGCCAGATTGGATATATAAACATCATTAGAATAGTTAAAGACCAGAAATGTTGTGTCTTTTACAATTACTCTATGTGGTTCTATATAAGAAATATTAGTTTTCTCAATTTTTCTTATACTACCATTAACAAAAGTAGGAGTAACCTTTGAGAACTCACATATAAACTCTAGTCTTTTCTTTAAGTTTTCCTCAAATCGTAGTTCTTCTTTAATTATCTTCATTTCAAGCACCATCCTTTCTTTTTAGGATATTGGATGATGTTTTTGGGGAAAGAAAAAAATCATCCAACTTACTTGAATGATTTTTAATCTATCTGTTGGTTCGAACAGATACGTCGTTGGTGCAGATGGCCGGAATCGAACCGGCACGGTTTATTCAACCGCAGGATTTTAAGAATTTTACGCCATCTGCTTTTTACCATTAGATAACATCAATTAATCTCTTTTGATAATTAACCTATTTAGCTTCTCTGTAGGAGATTATAGCACAAGTATTGTTAAATATGCAATAACAAACCAAAAATTCCTTTCCTAAAATTTTGAATTAAGTGTTAGAACTATGTTAGAACTTTTGATAGAATAACAGTCTAACTTATTATTGATATTTTTATAATATTAGACTTTTTTATTAAAATATGTTATATATTAATAAATTCTAGGAAAGGACTGATTATATGAAAGAAACACAAAAGGGATATTGGATATACTCTGTAATTGCTATAATATTTGGTATGGGACTATTTGCATTTTTTGCTTATCTTTTATATGATTTGATTGTTAAGCTTGCAACTACTGAAATTTCAAATGATACTCTAATTCAATCTTTAATAACTTTAATTATAACAGTTTTTATAGGAGGCTATTTTTCAAAAGGATTAGAACAAAGAAATAATAAGAAATTAGAAACATATAAAGTTCAAAAAGAAGTAGCATTAAATATTATAGATTTAATGGGCATGATAGTGAATAATAAGAATAAAGAACAAGCCATTCAGTTATTAATAGTAGAAAGCTATAAAGTAAAACTCTTCTTTGACGACGAATTATTAAAAAGCATTAATAACTTTTGCCAAGAGAAAGATACTAGTAAGTATAACCTATATTATATAGATATAACTGACAAACTGAAAAAATATTTTTAACAAGGAGTAAAATTTATGAAAAGTATATATAACTATTTTCAATTTCCTGAGGTAGAAGAAGCACATAAAATTACAAAAGATATTGAGAAAATAAGAATACAAGTAAAATATGAGATACAAAATGATCCTTGTTATGGCGATGAGTTAGATTATTATGATAATGTTTTACCATGGATAAATGAATTTAACTTCACTATGTTAAACATAGAAATTCCATATATATTAGTTTGTAATTATTATAATAAAGGTATTCCAGAATATAGAGAAGTTGACCTTAATGAAAAAGAATATCAAGAAATAGATTATATAAATAAGTATTATTTTAATTATTTTAGTAGAATTTGTTTGTTTGAAATAAAAAGTAATTTCGAAAGAACTATACATATAATTAGTAACTTATATAATCTGGGAATAAATCATTATGAGAAAGATATAATATCTCGTGTGATAAAATATCTAAAAATAAATGATGAAAAATTGTATAAATATTTGATATATATACAAACAAATCCAGTTTATAAAGAGATGGAAAATTTAAGGAACCAGTTAACACATAGTTTTTCACCATTAAATACTAGATCACTTCCAGAATATCATAAAAGCGGATTAATATCTTATGGCGTTAGACAATCAAAATCAAGTACTGAAATAAAAAATGTAATAGAAGATAGTTTGAAATTATTAAAAGAATATGTTGATTTTTTAGGAAAACATATAGAACAATTTTATATAGAAAAATTTGATAGAAAATAAGTTATTAACTATACTCTCTCTAATTTAAAATCGCTACAAAGCAATTGTGAGAGCAAACTAAATAAGAAAATTATCGACAAAGTCCCTTTGTAGAAATAAAAACTACAAAGGGGCTTTTTTGTCGTGCAAAGAGAAATGCAACACCTCTTAAAAAGTGTTTGGTGTGATGAGCCGATGCTATAAAGTTCATTCGTATTTGTATAAGCAGTCTAATTGTACAAAGTGCGTGAGTGAGATTTTAGAACACAGACTCACAATAATAAAAGAGTATTCGGTGGCAAAACTTGAAATGGATTTGTAATTGTAAAAAGTTTGGGCAAGTATGAACAAAGATACAAAGTAGTATCAGCAATTATAGTAGCAAAAGCTACTTACTAGACTACCTATGAAACGAGGCGAACGACCGACGGTTTCAACTTATATAGGTGTAATAATTCTATTTTTCATGAATGGGATTATTACACCTAATTCACTTTAGCTCTCTCCCTCTGGTTTCTGCTTTGTAGTTGCTAAAGTGAATCCAAAAAAGCATAAGTGCTTTTTTGTTGTGAGTAAAAAATTTATTTTTTTGCTCACATTCATAAAAATTGCGATAAGCAAATTTTTATGAAAAAACCTAAAAATGCAGGTAGGCAATTTTAGGTTTTGGGGTGTGGGGTTAAGTAACCCTGCCACACAGACAAACTTTGTTTGTCTAGTGTGTTAGACATTGAAACAATATCTCGAGCGAAGAAGGAGGTGCATGGAGATATGAGTTACGCTATCGTCAGAAATGAAAAATTAACACGAGCAGAAATAAATGGAAAAGGAACTCACAATGATAGAAAAGCAAAAAATCATACTAATAAGGATATTGATCCAACAAAAACATATTTAAATTATTACATTAAGAAAAATGAACTAACATACACAAAAGAATTTGATAAATATCTGAAAGAAAATAATGTGCAATGTCATCTTCGTAGCAATAGTATAATAATGTGCCAAATGGTATTTACTTCTGATCAAGCATTCTTTGATAGAATTGGAGAGAAAGAAACAAAAAGATATTTTGATGAATGCTATAAATTTATTTGTGATTATAAAAATCTAGGAGAAAAGAATATAATATCAGCAGTAGTGCATCTTGATGAAGGAGCACCACATATGCACTTAATGTTTGTTCCTGTAGTTCATACAAAAGATAAAGAAGGAAAAGAAATTGATAAAATATGTGCAAGAGATTTTTGGAAAGGAAGAGATAGTTACAGAAAGCTACAAGATACTTACTTTAATCATGTAAAATCAAAAGGCTTTGATTTAGAAAGAGGAATGTTCGTTGAAGATACTGAAAGAAAACATTATACAGTTGAAGAATATAAGAAAATTACAAATTACGAAAATACCAAGAAAATTTTAAATGAAATAAAACTAGAATTGCCAGAAGTTCCAAATATAAATGATATTAGTAAATTTTCACTAAAGCGAGATGAAAGAATATTAGAAGAAATTATAAAACCTAAAGATGAGTTAATTAAAGAATTATATAAAGATAACCTATCAATACATAAGGAATTATCAAAACAATCTCAAGTTGTTGATGAGGCTGAAAAGTATCAAAAAGAACGAGATAAAATAATTGCTGATAATGAAGAATTACACAATACTGTTAAGAATTTGGAACGCGAATATAAGCTAAAAAGTAATAATCTTGATTTTGACTTTAGAAATAAAAAAAGAGAGTTAGAAGAAGAATTTGAAGAAAAAACTTATAATTTGGAATATGAATATAAAGGGAAATATCATAAATTAGAAAAAGAAAATAGTCATCTTCATAAAATTATAGATAAATTTTATTTTGCCATTGATAAATTTATAGAATGGATTTGCGACAAATTTAGTTTAGGCGATTCAAAAGAACTCGTTAAAACTTTTGAGAAAGACACTAATATTTCTCTTGATCCAAAACAACAAATAAAAAAAGAAGAGATAGAAAAAGAATGGGATTTGGAGTTATAATCCCATTCCTGCTTTTATTACAATGATAGTCCTTTACTTTTCTTTTGATTTTGCTGATTTCTAAATCTAACTTGTGCCTCATTTGTTTGTCGTATATGCTCATCTAGTAATCGTTTTTGTTCTGGAGTTAAGGCTTGACCGGTTTTCTGCATAACTTGTAATCTTTTTATTTCCATTAACTTTTTCATATCTTGTGTTGCTCTTTGGTTTTCCTGTGTAGTTACCTTGCCTTTTGATATACTTGATTTTACATCACCAATTGAAATACCTTTTGATTCAAAATCTGGAATTGATTTCATCATATCTTCCGATTTTTCTACCACTAAACTATCCTCTGATGAATATCCATATAAAATTTCATTGGTGCTTTTAGCTAGTCTTGTTTCTAATTTTGCATCATCATTTTGCATCTTATAAAAATCATATACAATTTTAATACTTGATGGATTAGATAATAATGTCCTTACTATTTCTTCAGAATGTTTATAGTTGTCATTTGTTATTTCTTTATAAATAGATTCTGTATCAATAGTACCTTTTTCTGTCATAGATTTTCCTACTAATTCTCCTAGTTTAGAGAATACTCTTTCACTAGGCTCATTAAAAGCATAGGTAATTCCTCTTATTTCTTCATCAGACATCCATTTTGTTCCAGCTGCACCTGCCCATATTGCTGCAAATCTTCCCATTGTTTGCAGTTGGGGATCTATTATTTCCTTACCTGTAGCTCTATTTTTAACATATAATTTTGTATAATCATCATCCTTATAAAAAATATCTAACTTTTGGTATATACTCTTTAAATCTTGAAAACTAATTGTTTTTCCTTTTTGAGCTTCTACTGCTTGTATTTGTATATTTTCTCCACTTTCACATTCTTCCAATGAATTAAGTACAACATATCCTTGTTCTCTTGCAGTTATTTTCATAGCAGAGAATACTTTTTTTCTAGCTAATGGAGTATCTGTTGCTTTGCCAAATTTAAAATCTGTTTTACCACTACCATAGAAATTACTTACCTTTTCTTCAAATTTATCCTTTGAGCCTTGTCTCTCTTGAAAATATAATTTAGCAAAAATTTTCTCTTTTAAACTTTCATCTTCTATAGTAAAAGCATTTTCGCCAGTTGTTCGTATTGTTCCATCTTCAGATATATCAACTAATTTACTACAATCCTGTGATTTGTAAACATCTATAACAAATTGTTTTACCTTTTCTGTCTGTTGCAAACTTTTATCTATATCATTTATTTGTTCTGTAAGCTCTTTTTCAGTCATATTTGCATATCTTACTATTGTTTCAGATAGTTTTTTCAAGATTGTAGGTTCATCCTTAATTGAGTCTAATATGTCGTGCAAATATTTTCCGCTGTTCATCTTTTGACAATGTCTTTAGTTTTGGAATTACTATTTCTGCACATACTTTATCATATACTAAATCTATCATTTTTTCTGATATTGGTTGCATTATAGTTTGATAATATTTATCTCTACTATCTTTTGGAACAGCTTTTCTCATATCATAAGTTGAAGTTAAATACTTATTTATATCACTATAAAACTTATTATTTTGAGATAGATTATTACAGGCATTTTCTAAAGCATCTGAATGATTAAAATAAGCATCTATACTTACTTGTTCTCCAAATGTAGCATCTAATATTTTAGATATTTTCTTAAAATCTTTATACTTACTATCAGAATTAGGACTAAGAGTATATCCCCATATTTTTTCTGTAAACATTTGAGTCATACCTTCATCAAGTCCTGTATTTTGTTTTGTAGTTTTAATTCCACTATGCCCATCAAATCTTGATCCAGAATGTATTAACTCATGTGTTAATTGTGTCATTATAAGTTTTCTAACATTAGCATCTATTCCTATTGGGTTATCGTTTTCATCAAATAGAACAAATCCTTTATCTATAGCTATTTCACTTGGCTTTTTTACAATTTTATATGTTCCATTTTCTTTAACAGTTTGACCTTTTTCACCTCTGCTTTGCATTCTAGGTCCGTCTCTTTCTATCATGTTTTCAACATATAAACCTGCAACCTTATCTAAATTTTCTCTTATAAATTCACATTTTTGAAATCCTCTATTTTTTAAATAAATTAGAATCTTGTCTTTTAATTGTTCAAGGATTTTTCTATCCATTTGTTTTCTATAAATTTCCATAAACTACTCCTAATTCTTTTTGAAAAATCTAGTAATTTTATCTAAAATTCTTTTAAATATTCCTTGTTTCCTATATTCTACCATTGAAATATTTTGTGGCTCAACTATTTTATCTGTGCTTACATCGTTATTATTTTTATTTTTAAATAAATTATCTGGATTATATTTTTCTTCAAGTTTTTTCTTTTCATCTTCATTTTTTGCTAATTCATTAAGGAAAAATTGCTTTTCTTCTTCATTTTCGCACCAATAATTTATATTTAATATTGCTAACAATACTATTGTTTCTCTTTTTAAATTTTGTTGTATTAATGGTGTATTTACATCTATTGTAGGTTTGTAATCAAACATTTTTTCTTCTTTGAAAAAAGTTCTTACCTTTTCTGGTACTTTCTCTCTGTATTTATCTTCTAATAAATTTAATATTTCATCTATTTCTGCATAAGCTATCATATTATCCATTAACATCTGTGTTCCTCCAAGATTAACCTTTGTAATTCTATAAAATTTATCTATTTATTTTATAGCATAAAATAAAAATTATTTCAATATTAGTAAAAATTAAAATCCTATATTTCTCTACAAAATTCCTTTTCTAAAAATTTTGCTTGTTGCTCTGTTAGTCTGTCATTTACTACTGCTAATCTTAATAAAGACTTTATATTTTCCCATTTCATACATTTACAATAACCTTTGGCTGTAAGTTCTACATAGTCTATAATCTCTTCAAATATATAATAAGGTACATTAAATTCTTTGTTTAATTGTTCCATGTGATGTTGCTCCTTTTTAATTTTTTAGGTATATAATTGCAATAAAGTGTTAACACTTATGAATATAACACAGAAAAATATTAAAATCAATACATAGAAAAATTTATGGAGTGATTTAGATATGTCATTGATTGCAAGATTTGATGGAAATATGAATGTAATAGGAAGATTACTAAAAGAATATAGAATGCAAAAAGATTTATCTTATGAAAAACTTTCTGCAAAATTAGAATTAATGGGAATTAGTATTCATAAGCAAAGTTTATATGATATTGAAAATAATAAAAGGACTGTTAAAGATTATGAATTATTTGGCATTGCTCATGTGCTTGGAATAGATGTAAATGATTTATTAAAAGATATTCGAAAAAAATTCTAAAAATTGAGTTTAAAATGAATTTTTAAAAAACATTTGACATATAATAAAAAATATAGTATACTATATTTAGCTTAAGCAAGAGAATAAATCGAAGAACTCGAATGTTCACAGAGATATGTTGACCGCATATCTCATTTTTTTTTGCAAAAAATAAAGGCAGTTGACCGGACTGCCTTTGATTAGTTTGTACTAATCTTGAGAATTTTGGTTTTCGTCATCTTTACTATTACTAAGTAATAATAAAACAATTAATCGCCAAATTAAATCGAAAGAACTCAAGATGTTCACCTCCTTCCTCAAAGATTTCCTTTGAAAAGGATGGATTTATTATACTTTATTTTTATTTTAAAAACAATGTTTTTTCTACAATTTCAATAATTATTTTTAGTCTACTTTATTCTTGTTTCTGCTTTTATATACATTTGCTTGATTTCTACATTGGCTACTATCATATTCAGCTTTAGGATTTTTAGCATAAAATACTTTGCCGCAATGCTTACATATTTTTAAAGGATTTTGATTACTACAAAGCATAAAACCAAATGACATATCTAATGCTTGTTTTAATGAATTAGGTTGCCAACATATCTCTGGAGTATTCCCATACATATTAATTTTATAAGGTATACCAGAGAAATAATAATTATTTATAGTTTCTTTTGCTGCATATTCATCAAAATCATACATATTATTGTTTGATAAATCTATTGCTTTTTTAAATATATTATACATCTTTTTTGCATAATCTATAATCCAATCAATTTTTTCACAATAAAAACTAGAATAAATTAATTGATTATTAAGTGAAGAACTGTTTAACATTCTTTGTAAATCCGAATTTGTTTCTATAACGACCTTACCATTTGTTATTGTGTAGCTCATCTCATCATTTGTTGCAAATGGAAAGAATAATTCAAAATAATCTTTCATTCTCATTGTACGATTTTTACTAATAAAATTATTTTCTTTTAATGTTACTTCATCATTTAGCATAAAATCTGGACTAATTGGTGCTTCAACCATAAAACCTAACAATCCATATTTTTCTGCAAATGTATAAGCACAAGTGAATTTTGCTGTATCTGTTTCAAGATCAGTACATATTTTCCCCATATTTAATAAGTCAACTAGGGCTGAATCGATTTGACTAAACATATCATATACTTCTCTAATGTTGA
Organism: Clostridia bacterium; assembly: GCA_017937285.1. Lineage (GTDB taxonomy): Bacteria > Bacillota > Clostridia > TANB77 > CAG-508 > CAG-492. The sequence goes on along the minus strand of JAGBDU010000009.1, from coordinate 66,159 downwards.
TAGATTCCTCTGGCTTTGGCACAAGATAGTATTCATTTTCCTTATATTTTCCTTGATAACCACCATATCTCATATATGAATATGGGCTATTGCTTTTAAAATTAAATTCCATAATTTTTATCTCCTTAAATTTTTTTAAAAAATTTTAAAGTAATATATTGACATATTACAATTATTACATTGTAATAGTGTCAAATATTAATAGTTGAAATATAATAATATATTACAACAATTAATATAAAATGTCAAGAGCTACAACTGTATAAAAAATATGTAGACACAAATTTTACCAAATTATTTGAAAGGTTGTGATTAATATAGATAACAAGAGCTATATACTAGACAAATATTATAATGAACACGAAAAGCCAACTATTATTGCAAAAGAATTGAATGTTGATCCATCTTATATAACAAAGATTATAAAAAAAGATGCAAGATATGAGCAAGAAAAAGAATATAGAACTCAAATTAGTAAAGAAAACCGTAAAATTGCAAAAAGAGAATGGATTAGAAATAAAAGGCAAAATGAAGCTGATAAACAATTATATGAATTTGTTAAGAAACAACATATTGAAGCAAGTAAAGAATTATCTTATTCTTCTGAAATGAGTGATTTAGCATATATAAAGTGGAATTCAAGTGCTTATCATAGAAATAGTAACGGTAATTTAATTATAGATAGAAGATTAAAGGTTGCTTCAGATGTTCCTAAATCAATAAATATGAATATAAAAATACCAACACAGAAATACAAGAAAAAATATTGTTATAGTATTTAATTAGTCCTATTGATGAATAGGTCTTTTTTATTTTAAATTCTCAAGAAGGAGGTACAAAACTATGGCTGACATGAAAGAAACCTATACTTTAATGTTTACAGATTACCCAGACATTGTTAATCTCGTGCAAATGAGAAAAATGTTAGGTGGCATTAGTAATACTCTTGCATATCGTATGTTAAGAGAAAAGAAAATTAAAAGTAAAAAAGTTGGCAGAGAATATAAAATTCCTAAAGTTAATGTTATCAACTATGTTATGACAGAACAGTAGGAATTTTTTAATTATCATGGTATAATACACAAAATATCAATGATAAGTTAAATATAAACTGTTACAACGGAAAGGAGAAATATGATAACAGGTAGCTTACAAAAAAAGAAAGGCCTTTATTATGCAGTTTTAAATTTATATGATGACTATGGAAAAAGAAAACCGAAATGGATTCCTACAGGTTATACTATAAAAGGAAACAAGAAAAAGGCTGAAGAAAAATTAGAACAATTTAAAATTGAATATGAGCAAAAATCAAAAATACAATTAAGAGATCCGAATATATATGATAAATACAAAAACATCTTGTTTTGTGATTATATGTTGGAATGGCTAGAAAAACAAAAAGGAAAAGTTGAACAAACAACCTATATTGGTTATGAGCAAGTAATTAAGGGTAGATTATACAAATATTTTAAAGCAAAGAAAATAAAATTAGTTGATTTGAAACCTAAACATATTCAAGATTTCTTTGATTTATTATTTTCAGAAGGACTATCTGGAAATACAGTAAAACATTATAGAGCAAATATTAGTAAGGCTTTAAAAAGTGCAGTTATCACAGAAATAATTGATAGTAACCCTGCTACTAAATTGGAATCAATTAAAACTAAAGAATATACAGCAGATTATTATACACAAGATGAGTTACTAAAACTAATGGAAATTATAAAAACTACACCTATTGAATTGCCAGTAGTTATTGCTGGTGTATATGGATTAAGGCGTGAAGAAGTTATAGGTATTAAATGGAATGCTATTGATTTCAAAGCTAAAACATTAACAATTAGACATACAGTAGGACGTGGAAAAATTGATGGTGTTACACAATTCATTTTCAAAGATAGAGCAAAAAGTGATTCTGGTTATAGAACTTTACCTTTATTTGATTTTATTGCTGATTTATTAAACACTTATAAAGATAAGTATGAAGAATATAAAAAGTTTTATGGTAATACTTATTGCAATGATTATAAAGAATATATTTGTTTAATGGAAAATGGAGAATTAATGAAACCTGGATATGTAACTCAAACTTTTAGTAAAATACTAGAACAAAATAATCTAAGGCATATAAGGTTACACGACTTAAGACATAGTTGTGGTACTTTGTTAATTCAAAATGGAGTACCAGTTAAAGATATACAAATATGGTTGGGTCATTCTAATTTTCAGACTACATTGAGATATGCACATGCTGATATAGAAAATAAAAGAATTTCTGCAAGTGTTATTAGTGATAAACTTGCATTAGATACAAAAGATACAAAAAAAGAACAAATTACCGAACTTGCACTTTAGGTAATCTGTTTTACAAAATACATTTCTAACTATTTATAAAAATTCTAATTTTGGAAAAGTGTTAGAACTTTTGTTAGAACTTTGCACTATTTTTATAATTAAAACCTCAAGTTCATCTTCCGAAACACTTGAGGTTCTAATGGTGCAGATGGCCGGAATCGAACCGGCACGGTTTATTCAACCGCAGGATTTTAAGTTATTCTATCATTTTAATGGTTAGTAATGAATAATACTTTTTAATCCTGTTATTTTTGTATTCAAAACCTTATTATTTCAAACTTTTTCGTTGCTTTTTATTGTAACATAAACGTTCTTGAATTTATATAGGTCTGACATAACTTTTTCAAGTTTTGTTAGAAATCTGTTAGAAAAATTTTGAGCAGTATAACATGAAATAGACACTATACCTTTTGGCATAGTGTCCAATTTCTTAGGGCTAATTAGTCGATAGAAGAAACGATAATGTTTTTCATTCCATGTTCGTTCTTCTTTCGGCCTTCTTTTGCTACCAATTTACCGTAGTTTCTGAAACTTCTCTGTCCATATTCAGTTGTGATAACACAACTTCCAATTTCAGAGTGAATGTCCAATGTATTGAACATCATTTCAGTATATTCCCGCGATTCATTGGGTTTAAGGCTTCCACCTAAGATTTCAAGTGCGACCGATGTTTTGTTTGTTACTGTCATAACAGCACCTCCTAATTAATTTGTAATTATATTATACTACATTTTACATAAAATATCAAATCTTACTTTTAATCAAATTTTGCATATTTAAAATTCAAAAACGAGCAGGCATAGTTTATTACCTGTTCTAATTTTTCGCCACAGAATTGATTGTCGTGCGAAGGAAAGGAAAATTTATGCAAGATTTTAATTTTTATAAAGTTAATGAAACTTTAAACCATAAATATTATCAAATACCACAGGAATTATTTATAAATCCATTATATAAAAATGCATTAAATTCTGATAGTAAATTGTTATATGGTTTTCTATTAGATAGATTATCATTATCTATTAAAAATAATTGGCATGATGAAAATGGAAATGTGTATTTGATATTTACTAGAAAAGAAGTACAAGATAAATTAAGTCTATCTGATAAAACTGTTACTAAAGCATTTAAACAACTATCAGATGTTAATTTGATATACGAAAAGAAACAAGGTTTTAGCAAACCTAAACTTATATATGTTGCAAAAATACAACATCAAAATATAGAAATATCACATAATCGTAAAAATTACGATTATATAAACGGAGATTCTACGATTACCGAATCGGAAAATTTCCGACCAATCAATACTAATAATAATTATACTTATAAAAATAATAAGGCTAATAAAAATTCAATGAGATATTCTGGTAGAGATTATTCTCCTGAATTTTTAAACAGTTTATATGCTAATGTGTAATGACCTTAGCAAACACAAAAGCAGTTATGCTTTTGTGAAAATGGCAATATAAAAATTGGTTATCAATTTTTGTGTTGCTATTTTTTTACCTAAATTGCTAATAGCATATTTAGGTAAAACGGGTGTAGGGTGTCCCTACCACACTGACACTTTTTCCCATAAGGGTAAAAAAGTGTCGTAGTGTGTTACAACACAATTTAAAAAAGAGAAAAAATTTAACCAGCATAGTGTTATTTGCTGTGCTAGAAATGGAGGAGTTTATATATGAGTTATGCAATAATTAGAAATGCAAAATACAAAAGAGAAAATTTAAAAGGAATATTTAGACACAATGAAAGAAGGAATAAAAACTATTCAAATAAAAATATAGATAAAGAAAAATCCTATTTGAATTATTCATTAAAAGACATTCCATTTACTTATGAAAAAGAATTTGATAGAATACGAAAAGAATATAATTTAAAAGGTCAAATCAAAACAGTTAGTAATATTATTTGTGAATATATAATTACATCTGATAAAGCCTTTTTCGACACAATTGGAGAAGTTGAAACTAAAAGATATTTCGAAACAGCTTACAAATTCGTTTGTGAATACAAGGATTTAGGCGAACAATATATTTTGTCTGCAAAAGTACATATGGATGAAGAAAGTCCACATATGCATTTAGTATTTATTCCAGTTGTTCATACTACAGATAAAAAAGGCAATAACATAGATAAGATTGCTTGTAGTGAATTTTGGAAAGCTAAAGATAGTTACAGACAACTACAAAATGCTTTTCATTCCTATATAACTGCTAATGGATTTGATTTAGAAAGAGGAAATCCAAGTAAAAGAGTACATTTATCTGTTGAAGATTATAAGAAAATTACAAATTTTGAAAGTACTAAAACAGTTCTTAAAGATATTAAACTAGAATTACCAGAAACACCTGATGTTAAAAGTTTTGGAAAACTAGTACGAAATAGAGATGAAAAAATACAAGAATTAGTTGTAGAGCCAAGAGATAAAATGATAAAAGAACTACAAGAACAAAATTCTTTACTTTATTTAACGCTACAAACCCAAGTTAATACTGTAGAAAGAGCTTCAAAATATGAAAAAGAAAGAAAATCTATAATGTGTGAAAATAGAGAATTAATAGAAAAGTGCGAAAATATGGAAAATGATTATTCTGTTAAACTTAAAGAAGAAATACGAAAAGTTGAAAATAAATATGAAGATGAAATCTATCAGCTTGAAAAAGAAAATAGCTTTTTACGAAATGTTATAAATACATTTCAGAAAACAGTTGATAAATTCATACATTGGGTATGTAACAAGTTTTCAGTTTCTTCTGAAGAAGAATTTATTAGAGATTTTGAATTTGAAAATGCTATTTATTTTGACCCAGAGAAACAAATTGAATATGAGGAAGAACAGGAATACGATGAATTTGAAATATAGTTGGACAAATTATGTAAAATATTGTATAATTGAGTTGAGTATGAGTAATATCTCGTATTTGAATGTACAATTTTACTATAAACTCAAGGAGGTATTTCAATGAAAAAGAAAGTAATATTTGTACCAAAAGGACAAATCCCATTAGAATTTCTTGTGAAAATGGAACGGAGTTTTAAATCATGGGTTTTCTTACATCAAAATGTCATGTCAGAACTAAGAAAAACGGCAAATAATATTACAGAGATAAACGCCAATATCTTTAAGCATGATTGGTATGCTACTAATGATACACCAGAAATAAATTTAAAAACCCGTAATGGTTTTATTAGAGGAGCTTGGGTAGAAATATGTTGCATACGGGTTGATGGTACACCTATTATGATAAGTGCTGATGATCCAGAAGACATCTATTTTCTAAAAATGGAGGAATAATTTGTCCTAAACTGGAGAGGAACAAGACTCTACATCTTGTTTCTCTCCTTAATTTTATTCATATTCTATTGGAAATCCTACATTTTTTAATGCTTGTAATCCTTTTTCACAAAATTCTTCTTTTATCATAATATAGTCCTTTGAGAAAGTAGAAACTATTAAAATATTCATCCCTTGATTGGCAATGATTTCAGCTATTTTAGCTAAAAATCCCACTGTTTGAAAAGGCACAGCTGGCTTAAATTCAATAAGTTTGTAATCTCCAACTAGTTCTAATACTTTTAAATTATTAATATTTTCTTTTTTAGTTATTACTGTTATTTCATCTTTATCTTTTGAAACCATAAAATGAATGTCTGGTCTCTCCATAATATCAGTTTTAACATAAACATATGTATCTTTCATAACTGTTGCAATACTCTTTGGAATTGCTTCTTGTAAATCCATAAAATTCCTCCTATTTTATAATTTTATTGGTCAATTTATTGGTCAATTTTTAACCAATAAATTATTTTAATATTTTCCATTCTCCAATTTTGTTTGAACCAATTCTTTCAAGTATATTATTAACCTTTAGAATTGCAATATTATATTTAACTTTTTCTCTTGAAACACCTAATATTTTAGCAATTTCTATTTGAGTTATTTTTGGGTTTTGTTTAATCAAAGTAAGAATTTTATTTTGTATAAAATTTAGGTTGTTTTGGTTACTTTCTTGGTCAATTTTTTGGTCATATTCAAATGGATTTTCTTTATATTTAAATGAAACTCTCAAAAAGTGATCCATAAATATAAAACAACTTTTATCGTAAGCATCTAAAATTCTTAAAACACCAGAGCCAATATTTTCAATTAAATCAACATCTTTAAAAACTCTAATAAGTTCTTTGTTTCTTGGAGCAGTAACACCTTCTAAAAATTCTTCTTGTGATAATTCTTGAGGTAATCCACCGCCAGATGTAATTTCTATTCTATCAGAATATAATTCAATTATTGGAGAAGTATTATAAGTATAATCGCTATGAACAATAGCATTTATAACTGCTTCTTTTAATGCTTTGCTATCTATCATTTCAACTTCTTTTCTACCTTTATATTCGATTTTTGCATAAACTGTGTTCTCAGCAACAAGTCTTTCTAAAATTCTATGTGTAGCTGTAATTATGCAACAATAACCATACTCGTGATTTTCTACCAATTCCAATTTATTTGTTCCTAAATATTTTACCAATTTAATAGATACATTATTCTCATCTGCAAGTAAATAGGCATTGTAATTGTATTTTCCTTCACTTGTTAAAAGATTTAGATTTTTTGCAAAATTGTCATTAAGTTGCATTCCATTTTCTTCATAATAAATTTTTAATTGTCTAAATGTTAAATCTTGTCTAGGCGATTCTATTTCTTTTAAAGGATTTTTAACACGTTTAGAATACATTTCATCTATCATATCAAATGTCATTCGTTCTTTACTACTACCAATTCTAATATAACATCCTTCTGGAGTTCTACCTTTTTTTCTTAAATAGTAAGGCTTTTCAGTTCCACTTGATATAACTACTTTTATCACTTCTTTATCATCTATTGTTTCCACAATTACATCAAACAATCCTAAAGTTGAAGGTTGAATATTATTTTTTATTCTATCTTTTATTTGTAATTGTGTTAAATCAACATCTTTTAGACCAACTACTTGTCCATCTTTTCTAACTCCAACATAAATAATTCCACCTTCTTTATAATTAAGAAATGCTATTACTTCTTGCTCAAAATCTTCATTTAGTTGTTCTTTATTTTCAATTCTGTTTGTTTCTGTATTTTGCATAAAATTAAACCTCCAATCTATTTTTGAATTTTGCCAATTGCAGTGGCAAAATTGATATTACTTATTTTTTACCAACCACTCATATACTTCATCTTCTGTTAGACTTCCATGTTTCAATTTATTAACTTTATCTTTAGCATCCTTTTTCCATTTATCAAAATCTTTCTTCATCTGTTTATTATCTTTATTTCTACCAACAGCCATAGACTTTAATTGATATAATCTTCTGTATTCTGCTAATGCTTTATTTTGTTTTAATCTTTCATTATATGCTTGTACAGCACCTTGATCTCTACAAGTTTTACCATTTGCCTTTGGATAATCACAATAGATTTCATCAAGTCTTGAGTTTGGAATAAAGTACATTCCACAGTTTTGACATTTCTTAATTGGATTATTTGTTGTTTTTACTAATTCTTCTAATACTGCATAACAAATAGCAGATAAGTCATTGCTTTGATGTGTATCTATCATAGAAACAAGCATTGTATTGTTCTTGAAACTATCTAATAATTGCTTATCATTCAAATGTGCTAATTCTAAATTTTTATTTGAATAGCTATCTTGAATAATATTGTCATTTCTATTATAAGTATGTGCTTGTCCTTTATGCTTAATTAAATATACTGCAAATCTTTGACTAGGCGTATATTCTTTTAATTCTTCTTGTTCATCAAGATTAAATACATAGTTTACAAATGCTTTCATTTCTTCTTGTATTTCTTGTATTTTATATTGTAAGTCATTGTATATTTTTTCCATCTGTTTTAAATATACTTCATCGTTTTCATATTTTCCTTTTAATTCAAAAGTATAGTTTTCATCTATATCTTTTAATATCTCAAATCCATATGCAAAGAAGAATGTTTCATAAGCTGATTCATATGTCTCTAAATTAGCATTTAAAAATCTTAATAAAAACATTCCAAATCTTTCAACATAAGGAAAGTACATATTTCCTGGATATTTTAATCCTTGTTCTTCTTTAGTTCTTCCTTTAACTTCGCTTTTATCAAAATATAATGTTAATAGTCTATTTTCAAAATCATCTTTTCTATTTACACTATAAAGATATAAAGGTGTTGAATAATATTCTTCTCTTTTTTCTTTATTAAACCAAATATAAAAACTATCAAAAAAATTTTTTTCTGGTAAATTTGCTTTCATTTCAATACTTCCTCCAAATTTATAGTTAACAATTCTTATTTTTTTACAATTTGTTATTGACATTCTATAATTATTATACTATAATGTCATCATAATTACAATAGTTTTGTAATGAAAAATTGTAAAACTATAAAAGTACATTGAAAAATACACTAAAATTTAGTGTCATAACACCAGTATTATAGAACACTATAATGATACTTCGGCTTGGCTTAATATGATGTTGAGGAGTCGCTCGGTTGGTAACGGAGAGGTGAAATTCCTATGTAGGTAAAACTAACTATAATATTCCTTTAAGTAGATAGGACGGTTAAAAAAATCTACTAAACTATATGCAAAATTTTGATTTTACAAGAAATGGAGGAACAGAAGTGAAAGATAACAATTACACACAAGAAATGTTTGCTGATTATCCTGATGTTGTTGATGTATCTGGACTACGATCAATGCTGGGAAATATTGGTAGACAAACAGCATACGAATTAGTACGAAAAGGTACTATAAAAGCAATTAAAGTTGGAAAGCTATACAGAATACCTAAGATAAATGTTATCGCTTTTTTAACTAAAAATACTGTTTAAAAATTAGAAAGGAGATTTTTTATGTATGACATTACAGCATATTTAACAATTAAAAATAAGACTTTTTATACAGTATTAACTTACTATGTAGATGGCATTAGAAAAATGAAATGGGTATCTACAGGATTTAAAGAAAATGAAAGTAAGAAAAAAGCTGAAAAAAAACTTATTCAAATAAGAGATGAATTTAAAAATAAACTAGAAACAATTACAACTACAAGAACAAAAGATAAAAAAGTACAAATATCATTTGCAGACTTTATGATTAAATGGCTTGATATGATAAAACATCAAGTTGAAGAATCTACATATACAGGTTATAAAAGGCAAATTGAAGGCAGAACGAAAGAATATTTTACTAAAAATCCAGTAATGCTAGAAGATTTAAAACCTGTCCATATTTTAGATTTCTATAATTGGTTATATTCACAGGGATTAAAAGGAAATACAGTTGTAAAATATCATGCTAATATTAGAAAAGCATTAGATTATGCAGTGCAAACAGACTTAATACAAAGTAATCCAGCCATAAAAGTTGGTAGACCACAGCAACAGCAATTTATTGCTGATTACTACAATGAAGAAGAATTAAACAATTTATTTAAAGTTGTAAAAGACACAACTTTGGAACTAATAGTTTATTTAACTGCTTTTTATGGATTACGCAGAAGTGAAGTTTTGGGTATTAGGTGGTCTGCAATAGATTTTGAAAATAAAACAATTACAATAAGTCATAAAGTAGTAACAGTTACAGATGAAAACGAAAATAGTAAAACAAAAACCAAAACTATTACTAAAAGAAAGACAAAAAATAAATCTAGTTATAGAACATTGCCTTTATTTAAAGAAATTGAGGAACTTTTACTCTATACTAGAAAAATGCAAGAATACTATATGTCTATATTTAAAGAAAGTTACAATAAACAATTTAAAGATTTCGTTTGTGTAGATGAAATGGGTAATTTAAGAAAACCTGACTATGTAAGTCATAAATTTAAAGAAATTCTAAAAAAGAATGATTTAAGAAAAATAAGGTTTCACGATTTAAGACATAGTTGTGCAACTTTACTTTTGAAAAAAGGAATATCTTTAAGAGAAATACAAGATTGGCTAGGACATTCTAGTTCTAAAACAACCGAAAGATATGCACATTTGGATTCGAGTACAAAGATTAAATCTGCTACAGCTATTGAAAATGCATTAAGTTTTAATGGCAATAAAAAAGATATATTAGATCTGGGCTCTAATACATCTACTAAAGAAAATATTTCAAATTGTTAGAAATTTGTTAGAAAATTCTAGCAATTTTATAATTAAAACCACAGACACAATCTTCTCAACTGTCTGTGGTTCTAATGGTGCAGATGGCCGGAATCGAACCGGCACGGTTTATTCAACCGCAGGATTTTAAGTCCTGTGCGTCTGCCAGTTCCGCCACATCTGCATATATTATTATAAACTGGCATTTGTCTTACGACAAGACTTATTATAATATTTACCTAATACTTTGTCAATACTTTTTTTAAAAAAACTTGTAATATTACAAAAAAAATTAGCTATTCAAAAAAACTTGGAGATATTTCTATCCCCAGTTTTTTTATCAATCTCTATAAAACTACTAATTATTTATATTTACTATGATTATTTAATCTTTACATTTTTGCTTATAGTACTCTGCAATTAGTTCATCTAACTGTATACTTAATTCATATGTGACTTTATAATCTTCAGTTAATATGCTTTTGTTCAACTTGTCTCTTAATTCACAAATCTGATCTATTAACATAGTAACCCTCTCCTTTTTTGGTGCTCCTCTGCTTAGTAAATCTCACTGTATCTAGAATAACACAACAGATTGTACTAGTCAACAAAACTTCTAATTTTACTATGTTTTTTACCAATTTTCGTACGACAAAAAATGACATTTTTTTTAGATTGATAGAATTAACCATACTGTAAATCTTTCTAAAATATTATTCCTTAATTTTATTTGTATTAAAAAAACTTTTTTTGATATACAATATCACAACAATTATAAATACCACTATAGATAATAATTGTGATATTCTTATATTATTTAGCATTAAACTATCTGTTCTTAATCCTTCAACAAAAAATCTTATAAACGAATATCCTATTAAGTATAAGCTAACTATTTGGCCACTAAATTTTCTATTTTTGCTTATTTTTAGTAATAAAAAAAATAAAATAAAATTTCCCACCGATTCATATAAAAATGTTGGATGAACATATTTGGTAATTCCATCTTCTATAATTTCCATTTTTAATGGTAAATTTGTTTCTGAGCCGTATGCCTCTATGTTGATATAATTTCCCCATCTTCCTATAGCTTGCCCTAATGGAATTATTGGTGATAAATAATCCATTAAATTAAGTATATTTAATTTTCTTTTTCTGCAAAAAATTATTATTGTAAGAATACCTCCAATTAAAGCTCCATATATTGCAATTCCACCATTTCTAAAATTTAATATTTCAATTGGATTGCTTAAATAATAATTTAAATTAAATAAAACATAATATAGTCTCGCACAAATTATTGCAATTGGTATCATAACTAAACTTAAATCTAAAACATCATCATATTTAATATTATATTTGCCATTATTAAGTTTTGCCCATAAAAATCCAATTGCAATTGCAGAAGTTATTAATATTGCATACCAATATATATCTATTCCCATAAACGAAAATGCTACTTTGGGTATTATTCCTGTTTTTATAATCATATAAAATTCCTTTCGTAAACTTTGAACTTTAGGGACGTTCCTTGAACTTTGGGGACGTTCCTTAAAGTTCACATAGATTCAAAAAGTTTTGATTAAATATTTAATTGTAAAGTGAACTTTAAGGAACGTCCCCAAAGTTCACCCAAAGTTCATTAGTTTCCTTTAATAATTGATAACACCATTTTATCCTCATTAAATACTTCATTTAAAACTTGCATTGCATATTCTTTTGTAACCAAATTATATTTTTCTGCATAATCAAATGAATTTATTTGCTTTATTGTATCTGCTAAAAACATTCTTGATATGCTTGCAACATCATTAAATTCTGTAACAAAATCACCATATACTTTTCTTTTAACTCTATCAAAATCTTCTGAATTTAAACCTGCTTTTTTTAGCTTTTCTACTTCTTCTTTGAACATTTTTTCTACTAATTGTGGATTATTTGACTGTCCACTTATCAAAATATGTGCATATTCTCTTGAAAATTCATATTCAGAATCTAGCTCTCCAAATACTATTTGTTTTTCATATAATTCTTTATATAATTTGGAACTTTTTCCAATTAAAATACCAAGTATTATATCTATTGCCATATGTCTTTTTACTTTTTCAGATACTTCTACAGATTTATCTTTTATGCCTATCATAAAAACAGGCATACTTATTGACATTGTTTTTTCCATATGTTTTTGATTTACCTCTTCTGGCTCTTTATCAAAAATTCTTTCTATTTTTCCTTTATTTTTTGATGGTTTTAATCTGTTTTTTATTTCTTTTAAAATCTCATCTGGTTCGAAGTTTCCTGATGCTACTAAAACCATATTAGATGGATTATAAAATGTATTATAGCATTTATATAAAACATCCGGATTAATCTTACTTATTGATTCAATAGTTCCCGCAATATCTATTCTTATTGGACATTTTGAATATAAGCATTTTAGTGTATTTAAATATAATTGGAATCCTGGATCATCATCATACATCATAATTTCTTGTCCAATAATGCCTTTTTCCTTTTCAACATTTTGATCTGTATAATATGGACTTTGTACATAATCCATTAATTCGTCTAAACCTTTATAAAAGCTCTCATCATCACTACATTCAAATAAATATGCAGTATGGTCATTTGTTGTATACGCATTTGCATCTAAACCTAAAGCCATCATTGTATCTAAACTATTTGAACCATCTGGTTGTTCAAACATTTTATGCTCTAAAAAATGTGCTACTCCATCTGGAACAAAAACTTCTTCTTTTGTATCTGGATTAATAAATCTATTATCAATTGAACCAAAATTTGTTCCCCATATCACATATTTTTTATTTGTATCTTTTTTTGGTACAATTATAACTTTTAGCCCATTATCTAGCTCTTCTATATATGCCTTTTCCTTAATTATTGAACAATCTAAAACTTTCATATAAATCTCACATTCCTTTCCATATTCGCTCAAAGACGCACATAGTTATTATAAAAATTAATATTTTTTCAAACTACTTCCTTTATAATATTTGTTTAAGTTTTTATTATTTTAACCTATAAATCCTTTAATAAATTTTTAAACAAAAAATTTATTAATTATTTGTTAAAAGCTACTTAAATTTTTGTTTTATTATTTTTGTAAATTTTTGTTTTAATACTTAATTTATACTCAATACTACTTGCAATTTTTATTCTTTACCAGTTAAAAAATATATAGTATTTATTTGAACCTTTTTAGCAATTTTTAAAATTTGTTCTTTTGTTACTGCTTTAACTTTTTCAATATTTTCATCTAAACTAACAAATTTTTCTGATAATTCTTGAGCAAAATAATAAGTAAGTTCACTATCTTGTGCATCAGGAATACTTTTAAAAGAAGCATATATTAATTGTTTTGCACTTTCAATATCTTCTTCTGAAAATTCACCCTTGTACATTTGACTTAATTGTGCTTTTATAATTTCGGTTGCCTTTTCATAATTTTTTATTTCAATTCCACATTTAATTATAATATTATTTTTATTTTTAATATATGCAGAACCAGCTGTATATGCTAAACTTGCTTTTTCTCTAACGTTTTGGAATAATTTTGAATTAGCTCCGCCTCCTAGAATAACATTATATACAGATGCTGCATAAGTATCTTCAGGTTCTACATTTAATAAATCTAATCCCATCATAAGTTTTCCTTGAGTTACATCCATCTTTTCAGTAATTATTTGAGGGCTATTTATTTGAGTATCTATTAACTTATTTTTGTTTGGAATATAATTAGGTACTCTTGGCTCCAAATTAGCTAATATTTCATTTTCGTGTAAATTATCAATGTTAAAACCTGAAGCAAAAATATCTGTTTTACATGTTTTAATTAAATTTTTATAATATTCATATAAATCTTTTTCATTAATTTTATCTAAGTCTTCTACATAACCAAATTTATATAATCCATATGGTTCGTTTTTATACATTTCTTCAATGCATCTATCTAAAGCATATTTGGCTTTATTATCAATTTTTCCTTCTATAATTTGTTTTAAAGTGCTCTTTTCTCCGTCAACATACTCTTTTTTAAAACTTCCATTTTCAACTAATGGATTAAACACAATATCATATAACAATTTTAATGATTTTTTAGATAAGTCATCTTGCTCTGGTAAAAAATCGTCATTAATAGATTCAATATAAAATTTAATAATATGATTATCACCATTTTTTTCAATTCCGCAATCAAAGTCAGCACCATACATACCTTCAAGCTCTTTTGCAATTTCATCTTGTGTTGGCATATTTTTAGTTCCTCTTCTTAAAACAGCACTAATTAATGCGTTTTTAGTAACAGTTTCTCTTGAAAGTGGTGTTGTAATAAAAATAGCAAATAAATTTGTTTTAAATTTGTTTGTTGTGATTTTGTGAAAAGTAACTCCATCTTTTATTATGCTTTTATTATAATTCATACGTTCCTCCATTCTATTTTGCACATCGGCGATACTGTTGCATATTGTAAACTCTAAACCGTTCGTAAATTCTTTATTAGCACAACTTTTTCATCCTCAATGTACACCCAATATGCAAGCTTTAAATTAATAAATTTGATATTCCTATTATAATACAATTTTGGAAATTTATTCAAGTCATTTTTTTAAATTGACACAGTGATTGATTATAGTTCAGTAAGAAGGTAAATTTCCTTTGAACGGCTTAATCTTTGCGTAAATTGTAATGTTAGTCAGGTACAGTTCAGTGCACTATTATAAAAGTAAAAAGGAAATATAAAAAAATATTTATATTTCCTTTTTACTCTTTATAATATAAAATTTACCAAATTACAAAACTATAAATAAAAAATTACATTTTTAATTTTTTCTATGCCTTCTTAATCTTTCTAATGCATCTTCCTCTAAAGTTCTTTCATTTTTCGAATTTTGTTCTAAATCTTCTGTATTTTGATTTGATTTATCTGCATTCTGAGCTAAATCTTTTGATTTGTTTTCATCTTGTACTTCTTTATATTGTTCATATCTATCACAAAAATCTTCCACTTCTTCTTGGCAAAATGTAGTTCCTCTTTCTTTAAATTTTCTTTCTAGCTCAAATTTCTCCTCTGAGGACATCTCAATTCCTCTTTGTGTAAGCTCATCTTGTACTTTTTCAAAGGCAAATTTTCCTCTAGTTTCTGGATTTTTTGCAATATCTTGTGGTTTAAGTTCTTCTGTATGCTTTCTTGTTATAGCAGATTTTTCAGTCGTAGTATTATTATATACTCCAGGTTCCCTATTATTAGATACAAGCTTATTTTGGCTATCTACTCCACCAAAATCCATATTTTCAATTGGAGTATTATCAGTTTGTATTAATACACCTGGTGACCATGTTTCATTATTACTCATTGTATTTCCATCAGGATTTGATTTAACACGTTCTTGTTTCACAAGTTGTACTTCACCATATGGACCTATTATTGTTGATATTCTTTTATCTGGATCATTCAAAAAATATGCTACTCCATAAGTGTTTGCTTCATCTAAATTATTATCACTATTTGTAGAATATGTTGTTCTACCAGTTTCATTAGTTCCTTCACTAAAATCTTTAGATTTTTCAAATTTTCCCTCAGAATTTTTAGTCACTATTTGTAACTCCCCTGTTCTTGTTTTTATAGCACATAATTCGTTACCATTTGTAATTCCTTCACTTCTTAGAAAAGTATCATCTTTAATTTCAGTTATTTGATATATTTCTTGTGGACTTATTCCTAAATCACTTGCAATTTCCGCTGTTTTAAGTTCTTTTTGATTATTGGCTTCCATTGCTTCTTCATCTTTTTTATTATCTAAAGTTTTGTTTTTTAGATTTTCTTCTTTACTGTTTAATTTCTTTTTTTGCTCTGCTGTTAGTGATATAATTTCATGGTTTAGCATTTGCATATATGCTTCTAGCTCTCCTGCTTCATCTAAACCTGCAATTTTTAAATTAGTTCCTTGCTCTTCATTTTGTTTTTGTAGCAATTGTTTCATTTTTATGAGTTCTTCTGTAATT
Organism: Clostridia bacterium; assembly: GCA_017937285.1. Lineage (GTDB taxonomy): Bacteria > Bacillota > Clostridia > TANB77 > CAG-508 > CAG-492. Next base: position 49,649 of record JAGBDU010000009.1, on the reverse strand, counting down.
TCTTTATCATATTTAAGTCTTCCATTTTCATCAGTTTCTGCTATTTTATTTAAATCATCGTCATATAATTCAAATAATCTTTTAATATTTCCTTCTGAATCCTCTAATTGCTTAACTGCTACAAAAACATCATGTTTTGAAAAACCAACTTCTTCTGGTTTATCAGAATTTGTTAAATAAAATTCTTTATATGGAATCGTATATAAATATCTTTGATTTAAAGCATCTTCCATTCCTTCAATAACTTTTTGTCTTATTACTTTCATTTTAGTAACTTTTTCTTGAATTTCTGCTTTACTCATTATACCCCTCCTAATGTCACAAAATTGTTTAATTACATTTTATTAATTTTAATAACTACAAAAATGAATGTTATTTATTAAATGAAATTTGAAAATCCTTAATACTATTTCCAAGTTTTAATATAAAATCTTTTGAAATAGATTCACTATTATATGAGCCAAATAATATAGTATCTGCTATTTCTCCACTTAATACGTAGTATTCTCCATCTTTTTTTAAATTTAAATACGAAAACATATTAAAATCAAACCAATTTGTTTGAACATATTTTTTAAATTCTTCTACTGTTTTAAAATTATTATTCCTAAAACTAGAATTTAAATAATTGTAAGCCTTTTCATAATTTTTATTATTTAATGCTTCAAAAAATCTATTTAAGCATAATTGTGCTCTTTTAGAGTCGTTTGCATTTTTATATTCTTCTTCGTAAGATTTAATTGGCACTGTATATGTATCTAGTATTACTGTATATTTTTTAACTCCAGTTACTTTAAATACAAAAATATTTCCATAATTATCTTGACAAACATATTCTATATAATTTTCACAATTTTTTAATTTATATGTTGAAACTTTTCTTGGAAATTCAACTTTAATTACTTCATTTATATAATTTTGAAACTCCTCTAAAGTTTTAAATCTAATTGATTTATATTCTGAATCTAGCAAGTTATATGCTTCTTGCACATTATTGGTCATTTGATTTAAATATTCTTCATAATATATTTTTACTAACTCATCTTTATTTATATTTTTATATTGAAAAGTGTTATTATCATTTTGATCGATTTTTTCAATATTCAAAGTTTTCATTGTAGAAACATCATCTTTAGAATATTTTCCATCTTTAACATAATTATTTAAATATATCTCAAATGTATAATTATATTTATCTAAAACAACTATATAATCAAATTCTTCATTTAAATATTTACCATATATAAAGTATGTATTTATATATTCCGAATCTCTTACTACATACATATCAGTTATTTCATAACTTTTTCCTGAGTAATTTTTTAACAAATTATATAAATTTTCATTATTTATTGAATATTTTGTTTTATAATTATTAGCCAACATATTTGTAATATAATTTAGTCCATCTTGCCTATATTCTTGCAATGCTTGTTCTTCTTCTCCGCTTGGAACAATTAATCCTAAATCACTTATTGTACTATTTAAATATGAAATATATGTATTAAAACTATCAATTATACTTTTTACAGTATAATATTTATTGGCATCACCTTCCAAAGATGCAACTGCATCATTTGCAGTTACACCTTCAGAAGCTCTTTGTTGTTGATATTGATTATAATAATCAATTTTTGCTTCGGTATTATTTATTTTATTAGATTTATTCAACTGTACCAATATAACTAATGCTAAAATCACTAATATTATTAATGTAGTTACTATTGATATTATAATGTCTCTTTTGTTAATATCCATAAATTACCTCCACTAGTCATTTATATAATTTACACCTACTATTGCTGGATAGATTGAATCTAAATCCCACCAACCACTATTACGTCCTCCGCTAGCAGCATCACCTAATAATACTTTATCATTTAAATCATCATATCCAAGTAATGAAATATAATGACCTCCTGTAGTTCTAGGTCCATAATTACCACGTACAAGTAACATGACTGGCTTTCCTTCTTTTAAATGATCTTTTATATCATTATAATTCGGACTGATAAATCCAGACTGGTCTGTTATTCCCCAATGTTTAAAACATTCCGTCATGGCATAATATCCAGTTACGGCAGTAGTTGTGCTTCCTACTGGTGCGCCAACAACACTATACGCATATGTACCAACATCATATGGAGTTACATCAACTCCATATCCAGTTAATATCGTCGCAACTGTTGTTACTCCACAAGCTGCTTCTGCATAGCTACCAGACTCTGAAAATGGTTCGTAAGCCCATGGGGCACTTCCTCCTTGCATATATGTTTTATATGATTTATCACCACATGTATATATTCCACTATATCCTTCAGAATAATCTTCTAATGGTGTCCAGCCTTGTGCATAATTTCCAGCGCCAACTACTACAACTAATTCATCTCTAGCTGCATCTTGGTCTTCTGCTGCAAATCCCCAACCTTTAAAATGTCCTGCACCTTGTGATTCATCGATTGGCACTTTTTGGATTTTTGCTCCACCGGCTTCTATTACGTATCCATCACCAATGTATAATGAAGCAATTCCATTATCTGCTACAATTACTGCTGTTTCTGGTATTTTAGAATAATCTACTGTTCCATCTTCATAGTATTCTATTTCATTTGGGCATGGTATATCTCCAGAAATATATTCTAAGCCACCTGCATAATATGCCGATTTTATAAACTCTGGGCTTGAATTACTAGAATTCATTGTTTTATTTTCATATTTATTATCAAATTTTGAACTTCCAACATGTCCTTTTGCCCATTTAATTATTTTTCTACCTTTAATTGATGGTCTAGTTAACCTTCCCTTAATTGTAATTTCATATTTTTTAAGCTCTGAGTCTACTTCATCTGTTGTATAATAATTAAACGAATTATCTGTTTCATCACCATCATTAAATGTAAATGTAAATTTCTCATCCCACTTATTTTTTTCTGCTGTTGAAGGTTTTGCAAAATATACACTATGCTTAGCGCAATCTCCAGCAACAACTATTGTATCTACAGCTTCTTTAGTTGAATCTGAAATTGTAATATTTTCCTTTAAAACCTTTGGATTGTAGTTTTCAAATTGATATTTTTGAGTTAACACCTCTTTTACACTACTTGGAAATTCGGATGACATTGCTCTATTTAATATAACACTTGTAACATATTTCTTTCTTTTAGTATTATCATCATCATCACCATAAGGTTCACATATTTTTTCTACAGCCTTATATAATAATTGCAGTGTTTCATCATTTATATTTAAACTATCATATAACAAAACTCTAGTTACTTTTACTTCTTCTGTTTTGCTTAAATCAAATAAACTTGTATCTAATAAACTATCTAATTTAATATCTATTTCATCTTTTTCTTTTCCATTTGCTACATCTAATATATAACTATAAACATCTATCATAAAAGAAACTTTTTCGTTATCTTCAAGCATTTCGTCTACTATGTATTCTTCTTTTGTAAGTGTTTTTAATGTTCCTTCATATTTTTTAAGTATTTTAATTATATTTGGATCGTCTGATTTTAAGTTTGTTTTTTCAAGAATTTTTTCTTCTGATTTTGATTTATATTTTGAATAAGATTCAGCTTCGTTTTTATAGTTTATTAACCATGTATCTGCATTTGTTATACATGCTTTTGATATTAATTTAACCGTCATTGTAGTTGTTGTTTCAATTATACTATATACATCATGATATGCTAAATCTCCATCTTCGCTGCTAGTTACTTTAGTTATTGTTCCTTTATTTTGACTTGATAAAGATTGGCTTGTACTTGTGTCATTATATACAGTTATAACAACTTTACTATTTTCACCTATATTATCACATACTAGCTCTGCCCATTTTGTTACCATTTTTTGATTATGTGAATCAGCTAAAATAGCCCATAAAAAGTCAAAATATAAAGTAAAGTTTTGTAATGCTGTTTGATAATCTACATTTTGTAAAGAATATCTAGTTGAACTTGTAGATCTTACAATCTGATCTGCTGGAGTATCTGTAGATTGATTTACACCATTTATTCTATGACCATTTGCTTTTTCAATAGCAAACGATTCTGCGTATTCATATGTGTCTGTTACCAGCATATTCGTATCTGTTCTATTTGCTACAATTATTGAAAATCCTGGTCTTGAATTGTTGTTTTCAGAATTATCAGTACTTGTTGCATCTGCATTTAATATTCCATTTTTTATATTGTTTACTAATATTTCCACACCTTCACTACCAGTTATATGCAATCCATCGTTTGATGGTGAATACTCATATTTTAAATAACCATCTTCACCTTCTAAATCTTTAGTTATATCTACATAATATGCCCACGAATTATTTTGATTACAAAAATCTTTTAGTGCTTGATTTACTTTTTCAATTGCTGCTTTCATTCCTTCGTTTGTAACATTTAAACCTTGTGCACTATATGATGGTCCATATGCTGTTGATATCTGATATAAACTGTTAGCAAATATTGGCGTATTTGGATATCTTTCATGTAAATTATTTAAAACTTCTTTTAATGAATTAATTTCGCTATCACTACCTGCACCATTTGTGCCTAATAGGACAGATATACCTGCTGCGCTTGTTGGCAACGTAACAGATTCACCTTTTACAGTTCCACTACCATTCTTAGTTACATTAACCCATTCACTTGCAAAAGAGCTTCCTACACCAATAGCTGTAATGTTAGTTCCTAAAGCTGTTAAATTATTTTCTATGCCATGATATCTTGAATCTCCAATAAATAAGAAATTATCTAATGATGTAACACTTGTTTTTGTTGAACTATCTGATGTATTATTTGTTTTATCTTTTGAATCCTTAGTGCTATTTGTTTTTGTATTATTCTTATTGTCTGATGTTTTATCTGATGAATTATTTTTTTTATTTGAGTTATTGTTACTTGTTGTAGAAATTTGTGTAAAATCCTCAGGCTTATAAGTTTTAGCACTAGATACATATTTACCATATTTAAACATCATCCACCTTGAAGCGCATCTTGAATTATTATGATTATTTAAATTAGCTAAATCTTCTGATGTAGAATTTTCTGGTAAATAATAAAATTCACTATAAATTTTTCCTAATTCATCCGAATCTCCATATGTAGCATATGCACTCCAAAATGCTTGTGAATGTGGACTCCATGGTCCCCACATATAATATACATCTGCTACAGCTAATATTTGATTTTCATTTAATGTAACTCCATGGCTTTCAGCATCTTTTTTAACATACTCTGCCACATTACTTAATGCTTTTTGTGATACCCTATGTACTATTTCACAATCAATTTCTGAGCCAACAGGTTGTGAATTTATATCTATTCCTTCTTCAGCAAATAAGTCAACATTTGATTCTAATTGTACTCCTGGTCCTGCATATCTATATCCACCAGTTGTAGTTACGATATATTTTTTTCTATCTTGTGTTATATAACCTTTAACGAACATATCATCATAACTAACATCTTCTGCACCAATAGCATATCTATATGCACTCCAATTTTCATAACTTATTGTTACTCCCCATGCAGCACTTCCTGAAGATTGAGTGTTACTATTTGATTTATTGCTACTACCACTTGTTTTTACTATTGTATAATATTTTAGTGCGTCTTCAGAATTTTGTGAAACTAATGCTTTAAAATTTTTAGTTGATGTATATGTTAAATCTATTACATTACCATCTTCATCTTTTCTTTGTAATTTTATACCACCTTGTACTGTATCTTCATTTTTTATTTCTTGGTCTGTTTTTATATCACCAGTATCTTCTTGCATTGTATTTGAATTGGCATATACCGCATTTCCAGCATCAACACCTACTACGTTTGGTGTAATTCCTAAATACCCGTAAAATGTTTCTATATGTTTTGAAACTGCACCTCCCCAGTTAGGTGGCTCAGTACAATAATGTTCTCCAATAGAATTACACGTATAATCACCTTGAGAAAAATAATAATTTTTGTTTTCTGCTATTAATTCAAACCAACTATTTGTACAGTCTTCCCAGCTTTCGTATATCTGCCACATTTGGCCTTTTCTATCTCTATAGCCATTACTTCCAGTGGTTTTTACACTAGTCCAATTGTATGTACTTTTATCAATTAAGTCCCAGCCAGTTCCCCAGCCACTTTCTTGTAATGTTACAGCTAAACAGAATACAGCATTTACTTTATATTTTTCTTGTGCTTTTACTATACTTGGCATAACTTCTCTCATAGTTGCTTTTGCTTCTTCACTTCTATTTGATTTTTCAACTATTTCTAATAATTGTGCTTCATTTAAAACAGGCATTGAATCTGGTTCATCTATTTTTACGCAGTAATCATTCACACCATCTACTTCAGCTGCACTATTATCTGTTACTGTTCTATCAACAGTGCTCGAATTTGTTGAACCTGAACCTATTTGTGGCACTCTATATACCCAAACAATATAATGATCATTCGCACGAGGATTAGAAAATGTATCTTCTCCTGGCATAGTACCTATACTATTAGCTCCTGGATCACTACTTCCAGCATTGTACCACACATTTGCTCCTTCCGAATTTTTACCTACATATATTTGAACATGTGTTATTTCATCATCAGTTGGTCCAGATCCTTCGACAACTATATCTCCAGGTTGTAATCCTGCCTCTTCCACACTTAAAGTTTTACCATAATATACTCGTTCAAATCCATGCTGTTCACATCTTCTACTAAGCCTTACCGCACCATTTATTAAAACACTGCCTTCCAAAAAGTCATAACCTGCCTCTTGTAATGCCCAAGATACATATGAAGCACAACAAATTCCTTTTGAGTTTCTTGGATCTGCAAAGCTGTACGTATAACCTTCCTCTGCAATCTTTCTTTTTATTTCTTCTGCTTTCTGCAAAAATAATTGATTTCCTCCTCCAGAAAGCATACTCGAACTTGCTAAACCTAAATCTTCATTTAAAGTTAAGTCTGGATATTGTGTTGCAATTTCAGCTTGGAGCATTTTTTTAAGTAGCTCTTTCTTTTCTGTATCTAACGAATCTTCTCCTAATAAATTTATTGATGTTGAGCCATTTTCTCTTAGTGTTTCTAAAGCTTCATCTAATGATTCATCTAATGTTACTATTTTTCCCTCTTTATTTTGAAATGCATATGTATAATTACCTGTACTATCATTAACAATTACAAGTTTATCCATTACCATAGATGAAATAACATATGGAACATTTGATAAATCACCTTCTTTGTATTTTCCATCGTCAACTGTTGAGTATTTAGTAGCTAAAACAATTATTATAATCGCTATCACAATTGCTAACACTATTATAGCTATTTTTTTTCCTTTTCTTCTAAAAAGGCCACCAATTCCAGGAATTCCGCCAGTACTTTCTCCATCATCAGAACTACTACCCGATGAATCTGCACCGACCGCCTATACCACCAGCTCCAGTAGCAGCATTTGCAGCGTTTATTGCCTTATTTCCAGCCTCTTTCAATTTTTGACCGGCTTTTGCCATAGCTATACCAGCTTGTTCAACTTTTTTTCCTACTTTTTCTATCAATACACCAATTTTATTAATAGCTTTACCTAGGTATTCTGTTGCTTTACCAACTCCCATTGTAAGTATACCAGCTAAACACATTGGAATACCAACAATTGAACCTAATCCAAATAGTTGGCCACAAACTGATTTACCTGCATCAAAAGTAGCTTTACCAGCTTTATACATTGCTTTACCTGTTTTCTCTGTCGCATCACCTGCTTTTTGAAGTCTCTTACCTCCTACTTGAAGTCCTTTACCCATTCCTTCTAATATCTTTCCTGATACCTCCATTGCAGTTCCAGTTGCCCTTAAAGCAACTCCTGGTGCTCTAGCTGCTGCCCTTGCTGCTTCCTTGGTTTTATGAGCTGCTTGCATTGTTGTTTCAGCTGTGCTCTGCATTTGATCTTGCATATTTTGTTGTTCTTGCTCTTCATTTTGGTTTTGCTCGTCCATATGTTATCTCACCTCCCATCTACACCAAATATAAAATTTACATATTTATTTCAAATTTAAAATTAGAATTGTATGTTGTCATCTTATCTTCATATATAATAGTATTGTCGTCTACTTGCTTTGAAATAGTATTGTCGTAATATTTTCTATTAACTAATCTTATATTATTAAAAATAATTTTTTTTATTTTTTTATCACCAGTTATATATTTTTTATTAAATTTTAATTGTACCGTAGATTCAGATCTATATTTTATTGTTACATCATCTTGAGTATATTCTTCATTTGCAATAAAAAATTTATTTCCATCATCATCTTGCAAATATATTTCATTATTGCCTATCATACTACTCAAAAACATATTTACTAATGTTGTATTTTTTATCTTTACTGTATATAGCTCATAATCCATATATGTAATTTTATTTATAATTTCGGCTTCTAAATATTTATTGCTATTTTTTATACTTAAATTTTCTTTTTTTATAAGACCTGATATATTAAGTTTATAAGTTCCATTATGCTCTACAGCAGTAATATACTCGATTACGTTATCATCTGAATTAACTTTTCCTGTTGTTAAAGGATCACTTTCAAATATAATCCTATATATATTTTCTTTGTCTGCATATTTAGTATAATTGCATTGTTTTTCATCCGAAAAAATTCTTTGATAATAATTTTTATAAAATTGTTCTTGGGTAGGGTATAGTAATTCTTTGCAATCATCTGTTAGCATATTATACGCGTATTCTATTTGTCCATTATTACAATAATATGCAAAAACGCTTACAGCTTTTTCAGCATTATTTATTGAACTATCCTTAAACTTAACATTATTAGTATCAGAATTATTAGATACTGGCATTGTTTCTATTTCAAGTTGATTATCCTCTTTTTTGGTAATAGCAGTAGTATAATTACTACTACTGCTATTACTCCTTTCTTCTAATAAATATTTATCCATTGATTTTATAAACACAACTATCAATCCTATTATAACTAATATTATTATTAACTTTGTTCTATTGTCTTTAAAACGACTTAATACTTTAAAAAACATAATTAACTCCTATATTTGTTATTTATTTTATTTCTTTTTGCCTCGTTGCATTCTTTGTAAATCTTGAGCTTTCTTCTGTAATTCCTCAACTTGTTGTTTTTCCATATTTGCTTCTAATATTTTATTAATCTCTTCTTGAGAAGCAGTATCAGACATATTCTTAGCATCATCCAATGCTTTTCTTGCTTTTGAAGCTTGTTTAATGTATTTACGCTTTGTTGCTGTTCCGTCACCGCCCCTAATTTGAATATCTGCTAATTCGCTATTTGCATTTCTTGAAATTGCATTTAATTTTTCTTCTGCCTCTTCAATTGCCTTTTCTTTCTTAGCTTTTGCTATTTTGTTGGCTTGCTCTTGAGCGTCTTGTCTTTGAGTAGCACTTGCAGTGCTTATATCTACCTTAGATTTATTAGCAGCAATATATGATTCCATATTACTTTTACTTCTTAAATCACCAAATTCTTTATTTGCTTTTAGTGATTCTGTTATCTCTTTTGCGCTATCACCATTTCTTATATTCTTTAGTACTGTTTCGGCATTATCTGCAGTGACATTATTGCTTTGCTCTAGCACATTCATAAAATCAGCCTTCTCTTCTTTAGTCATACCGTCTAATACGTCTGGAATTTCTTCATAAAGATTTTCGTATTTCATAGTAGCAGCTAACTTAGTATCTCCACCACCATTTTCACTTGCTTGCCATTCTTTTGCTGATTGATGTAATGAACTTATTCCAGAACCTGCTTTATCGTAAAGTCTTTGAGCTCCAGCCATACCAACAGCTCCTCCTGCAAGTGCTCCTTTTTGCATTGCATCTGCCATTTTATCTTCACCAGTTACAGCACTAGCAATAGTACCTGATAAAACACCTGCTGCTAATCCAGCTGCACCGCCTATTAAACCGCCTCCAAAACCGGCAGCCTTTTTACCAGCCCATTTAGCTGCTTTTCCAACACGACCACCTGCTCCTCTGATAACCATTCCTCTAGTTATTTGATTCCAGTTTCCAGTTTTTCCACCCGAAACAAAACGAGCTCCGTTTTTTGATAATGTATTTCCTATACCTTTTGCATATCCCCCAGCTCTATTTAAAAAGCCTCCTGATGATGGAATATTGCCATTTTTTCTTCCATTACTATTTGGTTGTACTGAATTTGTATTTGGATTTGCATTTGGATTTGTTGCAAAATTAATTTTATTTTTTTTCTTACCCTTGTCATCAACTTTTCCAGCACCTTTTCCAAAAGGTCCTTTTCCAGAAATTTTATCTAATCCTCTCATTGCAAGACCTCCAGCTAAAGGACTACCTAGTGCTCCTGGACCACCGACTGGTGCTTTATCAAATCCGAATATCTTTTTAAAGAATTTTTCTGCTGCAATCATATATGCATAAGCACCTATTGCATATATAATACTTTCATGCATAAGCTCCATAGCAGAATATATAAATATTGTATATAACAATAAATGTAATGGTTGTATTAATACATTAAATAAATATTCCTTAAACCATGTATTAAATGCTTGTGCTTTTCCATCTCCTAATTTGTCTATAGGATACATAAATGCAATTAATGGTGCAATCATAGTATAAAAAGCTAATTTAAATACTCTTTTTATATACGTATATAAAAACATAAGTGTTTCAATTGTTAATAACAAATACAATAAAGCATATCCCATAAATACAGAATCACTTTTTTCAACTTCTTCAGAATCTGTAAAAGATGTATACGAATTATTTCCTTTATAAATATATACATATTTTGAACCAAATGTTGTTATTGTTCTAATATATTCCATTAAATTACATCTATAGATTGCTTTATCTGCCCATTCCGTTCCTTCGCTGTTTACAAAAAGCGAATTATCATTAAAATATGCTGTTCTTTCTTCGTCAATAAGCCATGAAAGTGCAGTATTTACACCATTGATTGCTGGTAATATTACAGTTTTTGTCGCTGCATAACCCGCAGATTCGCTAAATTTAAATATTCTTGCATTTGTAAATATTACTCCATTTTCATTTTTACCCCAATCTAGTCTGGAATCTACTTTAAAATAGCCTTGAAAAGGTGCCCCACTACCAAGTGGAGTTCCAGCCGAATCCGTAGGTTGAAAGTTTCCTTGGTCACTAATAGTTTCTAAATCGGCTTCACTATTTGCTATATCTAAATGTTTATCAAAAAAATATTCATATTCTGGATTGAAATCATTACTTCCCCTTGTAGCTTTAGATTTAATATCTCCCCAACTACTTTCTCCAGTTCCTGCCCCTAATTTTGATAATGAGATATAATAATATATGGCTTTATTATCACCTAACATACCTAAAACAATTTGATTAACTTCCATTAAAAAACTCATTATATATTGCATAATTACAACTAAACATATTCCTACAACCCAGTCCACTAACCATTGCTTATATTTTACTTGATCTGATACTGCTGATGATATTATAATTCTTACTCCTATATATAGCAAAATAACCATCATTAAAACTAAAACAAGATTTCTAAGTGAATTATATACAGTTGAAACTACTGGTTTTAAAATATCTGCTGAATTACCTTGATATCTCACTTTATTATCTTTAAAAAAATTAATGTCTAAGAGAGGCAGTTTTGTATATGTATATTTACTTTCTCCTTTATAGTCTTTATATTCTTCAGTTATTCCAGATGTAAAAATATCAAAAGGTGTGACTTCAAAATTATATATAGTACCCCTAGTATCTCCATCCCATCCTTTTAAATTTAAATTAATATCTGTTTTTACAACAGGTTTACCAGATACATACCAATTTAACATTGCCATAACAGCATCAGGTAACTCTAAAACTACGTCAACTAAATCCTCCCAGATGCTAGCTTTTGATTTTATAGGCATGGAGAAAAAAAGTGTAAATGAACACAATATTACTATTATTATTTTTTTAAAATTACTAAAAAATTTATTTTTCTTCATTTTTCCTCCTAAAAACACATTATTGTATACCCTTAATTTTACAATGTTTTTGGCATATTGTCAACATAAAAGTGTTTATCTTGCTTTTATTTTCCGTATTTTTGAGCTATTACTTTGTTTAAATTAGTTTCCATAAATTGGAACTCTTTTGCTGTTGGTCTTATTGTTATTATTGCAGAATCTTGTCCAACTTTTAATAAACCTTGTCCTCTTTGGCAAGTTACTAAAAATCCTGCTTCTCCTTCGCTTAATTTAAAAACTTCTCTTAGATACTCTATTTCTGCTTTATCTTGTGCCAAAAATAATTTTGTATCTGATGAAGTTAATACCGCTTGAACTTCTGGTTTTTCATAAAAATCTTGAAATCTTTGTGAAATTATTGATAACGAAACATTTCTTTTTCTTGCACGTCTTGCCATTGTGTTTAAAAAGTCTACAGCTTCAGGATAAGGCAATAACATCCATGCTTCATCTACAAGAACACGTTTTTTTCTTGCTTTTTTTCTATCTTCGCTATTTTTCTTAACATATTTTTCCCAAATCCAAGACAATAATATTTGTTGTGCTAATGGTCTTGCAAATCTTTCCTCTAATTGAGATATATCTAGGTTGATAAATGGTGATTCTTCTAATAAATCAAATGTTGATTGACCATCAAAATATGACATTTGTCCGTCATATTCTTTAATATATTGTTTCATAACTTTAATTAAATAACTATAGTGGAATTGATAATCTTCATTAGTATTATTAGCTGCTTTTTCTTGTATTTGCCTATACCAACTGCCTATTGTAGGCATTTCCTTTTTTTCTCTTACAATTTCTCCATTTTTAATTATTGCAGATTGGCTTACATATAAACTTGAAGGATCACTCGTAATACCAAGCCTTGCATACTCATCGGCAACAGATTCAGCAATTATTTGCTTAGTAAGCTCATTTACTTCATTGCTCTTTGTGCTACCTTTTGCCATAGTAACTAAAGCCTGTGTAACGTCTTCAATTTTACTTTCAACATTTAAAACCATTTTTTCTTTACCTGTAATTTCATCTTTTACAGTTTCTGTTTCTAGGTCAAATAAATTTATTACAGTTCCAGAATTTGGGCTTATTACAACATTTATTCCTCCTAAGCTATCTGCAACTATAGAGTATTCACCTTCTGCATCTAAAGCTAAACTTTCAATTCCCATTAAAACTGCTGATCTAGATATTAATGTTTTCATTGTTACAGATTTACCAGCACCAGATTTAGCAAATATAACCATATTATAATTTGTTAAACTTTCATGAAAGTTATCAAATAATATTGGTACACCAGTTTGCGCATTATATCCTAATGGAATACCTGATGGATGCCCTATTTCAGATGTTACAAATGGAAATACTGTACCCATTGAACCTCTATCAAAAAGATGTTTTTGTCCTATTTTTTTTCGCATTAATGGCAAGTTTGTTTGAAATGCTTGTTCTTGGCTAGCCCAAGCTGATTTTATATCAACTAAACTTTTTGCCATTTCACTTGAAAGTAATCTAGTGTATGTATCTAATGTTTTTAAATCATATGCAAATAATGTAGATACTATAGTTGCTTCAAACATTTTATTAAATCCTGCAGCAATTTGATCTCTTAAATCTTCTGTTTCAAATCTTTTTTGTGCTAGCAACCTTGCTCTATTTATATTACCTCTATCTTCAGCCATAATTCTTTCTGTTTCTAATTCATTAATTACTCTATTTAAATCATTTTGCGATTTTGATTCTTGTACTGGGTTAATATATACAGAAGTATTTATATCTCCAAACATATACATTCCTCTAAAAAGTTCTGGAAATGTACACATACGTGGTAGATTGGCAACAAAAAAACTTCTGGCAAATCGATTTACATTAGATATTATTTCTAAATGATCTAAGCTAGAAACATCTATTCCTGTTGGTGCAATCATCTCTTTTACAGTTTTTCGTCTTATTAATCTTTTTTTTGCTTCTTCATTAATCTTATCAGTTTGATTGCTTTTTTCTATTTTGATTTTTTTCATTTTCAGCCCTCTCTTTCATTAATCTACGTTTTTTGGCCAGTATTCTTCTTTTTCGCTCTTCTTCTGTAAGTTGTTTTCCTTGTTCTTTTTCTTTTCTTTCATTTTCTCTTTGTGTCATTTTTCTTATATTATCTTTGGTCATTTTTGCCATATCTTCTCCCAGGACATTTATTTCACTATCTACAATTTGTTCGGCAATATTATCTATATATTTTTGCATATTTTGTTCTCTTTCTTCAATTATTCTTTTCTTCATTTTCATTTCTTCTGTTGCATACTCAAATGCATCTACTGCTTTTCTATTTGCTTTTTTTACTATTTCTTCATCAATAGCTTTTATTTTTTTCTCTAATACATCTTCAGAAACAGAATATAATGATTGGTATCCTGATTTACTCATATATGTCTCAAAATCATATATATCATATTGCTCTCTGTTGTATGCTACATATAACAATTCAACAATTTCTTGTGAGTTTAATATTCTACCTCTTACATCACAACTGGTAAGTCCACTTACTATTGATTGTGCTCTTGTATATAATTCTGAAAATGCCATACTACTAATTTCTCTTTTGTCAAAATCTCCTGCTGAAGTAATTTCATCTGTATAATAAGGAATTATTATATAATATTGCTTTGTTGTTATGTCTCTGTTTTCTCCCATTTGTTCAGTATTTTCTACTAAATCTTTCCCGTACTCATATAAATTTCTTTTTTTTGTAACTTCTTTTATCTCTCTTAAAATTTCATCTTTTGTTACATTGCCTAATCTTTGCATATCTTCATATTTTTCTTCTTCTATTTGCAAATCTTTTCGTAATTCTTCAAGCTTTTCTCTGTATCGTTGCGTACTTTGACTTAAATTTATTTTTCTGGTTTGAATATATAATTGTATTTCATGTTTTAAGGTGTTTAAAAATTGCATAAATCCTTCTTCAATACTTGCTTTTTCAACACTTGAAAGCAAATCGTAGTTTATTCCTTTACATTCTACTATCATTAAATATCTTGTTCCACCATCTTGAACAACCATATTATCTTCAACTTCATCAAATTCCATAAATCTAAATACAGATTTTTTATCTGTTTTATCGCTTTCATCTTTTTTAGGGTTTTGAAATTCTTCTTCTTTATTCTTTGCCATTTTTTCTTTGTAATATAAAAATCCTAAAACAGCTAGAAGTATTATTATTAAAACAAATATTAATATCAGTATTATTGAAAAAAAACTATCATTCATTACTTATTCTCCTTTCTTTTTTCTTCTTCCAATTTTGCTTTCTCTAATTCTTCTTTTTCTAATTGTTCTTTTATTAAATCTCTTGTATCATATGTATAATATTTATCTTTTTTTAAACTAAATCTAATATATTCTTTTATTACTGTATCTATTTCTATTCCAGCAGCTTTTCTTGTTATTTCAAATTTTTCCATTGCTGGAACTTTACACGTTCCTATTACAAATCCTAATACTGCAAATAATATTATTAATATAATTCCTATAATATTCATAATGCCCATAATACTTGGAATTGCTTTTCCAAAAAGCCCCAATAACCATTTAAACAATGCTCCTATTACTATTCCAACAACTGTATATATTAATGCTTTTGTAGAAAAAATATATAATATACGGCCTTCACCTTTTGTATCTCTAGGAAGATAATACGTTCCCATTTAAGTTCCTCCTTTTACATAATTATATTGTTAATTAGATTTTACTAATTAATTAATTTTTTTGTCAAATTCATTTTAAGACATTTTTTTGCTCTTTTATCTACGCAAATATACTTTTCACTGTTTTATTACATTTTTGTTACATTTTTCTTTTATTTTTTAAAATTACCTTAATCTCTTAAATTGATATGTTTTTTTCAATAAAATGCAATTTAGAATAAATAATAAAAAAGATAAAGAATTATAATTCTCTACCTTTTTATATTTTTTATAATTTGATTTGTTAATTTTATTGTTATTAACTTTTTATTGAGAATAATGCATTAATTATAGTTGTTGCAAATACAAGAATTAAAACACCTACTACAAGTGGCATTAATGACTTTTTATATTCTGCTTTTTCATTAGCACTACCAACTATAAATTTTAAACCTGTATACATTAATACAACTACTGCAACTATAATAGAAAGTACCCATATAAAACTCATTATTTTTGAACCTATTTCAGTCATATCGTCTGTTCCAACATTTTTTTCAGTGGTTAATTTGCCTGTAATATCTACTGCTGAATCAGCTAACGCTACTGGTTGAGCTACTGTAAAAAATAATGTACATGCTACTAATAAAACTGCTATTATTTTAATTGCCTTTTTCATAAATTACCTCCTTTAATAATATTAATATTTATTTATATATTTATTTCATGATGAAATAATAAAATTAATAACTAATTTTTTTATCTACCATTTCCGCCGCCGCCTCCGCCACCAGAAGATGTACCATCTTTATCTGGTTGTGGCATTAATTGAGTTGGTTGTGATGTTTGTGTTGTTGGTTCACTTACTTTTTCTGCAATTCTTACTACTGCTCCCCATATACCAAAACCACCAAATATAACTATGCAACCAATTACATATGGTATAAATTTTTCTTTTACTTTTGCTTTGCCTTCTACTCCTGTTATTACAAACTGTATTCCTAATATCATTCCTACAACAGCAGCAGCTGCTATACCAATGCCTAATGTTATAAAATATAGTTGGCTTGTTCCTTCTTTTTGAGCTTGTTCGTTGAAGATTTGTTCCCCTGAAGCAGCTCCTGTAAAGTCATCTCCACCTTTTATTATATCCCCTAGTGTATCTGCATAAGTTGTGTTGATAGAACAATATATAATAAGAAATCCAATTATAACAATTATTATAGATTTAAATAATTTCATATTAATTCCTCCTTATATATATTCTATAGTTAATTAGTATTTAAATCTTATGGTTTTATTGATCCAATAAAATGTGAGTTAGCTACTACTATTTGTTTTTGAGTTCTTCCGTCATTTATACTTTCTCCAAATGAACTTAATACACCTAAAATACTAGTTAAAAATACCATTAAAAGTATTCCTAATACTATTGGAAGTAAGTGTTTTTGATATTCTGCTTTTTCTGTTGCTCCAGCTGTTATAAATTTAAATCCCACTATAAATAATGATATTACAGAAGCAACTATTCCAAATACTGATAAGGATCCTAAAATCCTGTTAGTATATGTTGTTACAGTGTCACCATCAACACCTTCTTTCTGAATATCCCATGGATTAAATGATTCTGTATCGATATATGCATTTGTGCACTTTGTAGTAATAAATGAAAAGATAATTATAAATGATAACATTAGTAACAATATTTTAATTACTTTTTTCATATATCCCTCATCTCCCCCATTTTTTTACATACATCGATTTATTTTGATTTATTTATACAGTTTTATAATTTTATTTTACTACAATATTTTGTTTAAGTCAACAGTTCTTTTATAAACGAATTATGTTTTCATACACAAAAAGAGGTAAAAATGCTATACTTTCTACCTCTTTATTTAAATATAAAATAAGTATTATATTAAAACTTTCTTTTTCTTGCAGCCTCTGATTTTTTCTTTCTTCTTACACTTGGTTTTTCATAGTGTTCTCTTTTACGAACTTCTTGTAATACACCATTTCTAGCACATTGTCTTTTAAAACTTTTTAATGCACTTTCTAAATCTCCATTTTTTACTTTAGTCTCTGACATAATATTCCCCTCCTTCCGGCATTGCAATAAGTCTTGCTTGGGATGTACATTTTTATTTTATGTACGTGTAATATTATATCCTAGTTTGTTAGCTATTGTCAATACATCTTTTTCTATTTTTTAAAATAAAAACCAGTTGTTATCAATTTTTCCTACATACATATAAGTTTCTCTTTCTGCTACACCAGAATCTCCTGAAATTTTTATATATATTTTTAATCTATAAACTTCTGTTATTGTTTGGTCAAAATTTGAATATTGTTTTTTTAGTTCCTCTTCAAGTTTTGTTATTGCTTCACTATTATATTTATCTCCACTATTAATATTATAAGATAAATTTATATTTGTACCGCATTCAGATTCGAATGCATTATGCGCCTGTTTTATTAATTGCTCTAATTCTGTTATTGATATGTTTGTGAACTTTGGAAATAACTTAAACATCTCTGTTGTATTTTTTTGCTCTAAATATTTAAAATATTGTTCTATAATTTTTACATACTCTTCATTATTGCTGATTTGTATACGTTCAAGTTGTGCTGTTGAATTTTCTATTTTATTTGAATTATTTTTTTCATAAATATTATTTTTTATTTTAGTAAAAAGTACACATGCTAACATTATTACGCCTATTATTAGTATCAGTAAGCCTCTTTTTTTTATTTTTTCACCTTCCATATTTGCTATCATTCCTTTCTTGCCTTTGCTATCGTTACATTTGCAAAAAACACAAATCTGTATGAAAATTTTACAACATTATCTCATATATATTTTATCTGTAAATTATATTTTTTATAATATTTCTTTTACATTTATCCAACTTTTATTCTTCATATCATCTTTATATTCATCTGCAAATGATATGAAAATATCATCTTCTATATCCCTTATAAAACCCCATTTTAAATTGTATTTTTTGGCATATTCTTTTAGTGATTCATATTTATTTTCTATTTTTATATCTATATTTTTTGAGTTTCCGTAAGCATCTTCGCCACCTTTTGTTTCTATTATCCAGGTGTTTCCTTTAGTATCTCCTATTATATAGTCTGGGTAAAAAGTCCATGCTTTATTTAATTTATCTAAATATATTATTGAAAAAAATTCTTTTGATGATTCGCCATTTTTATACCAATATTTTATTTTGCTTGATTGCTCACAATACTTTTCAAATTTAGTTTCTGATTGTGATTTTATTGTTGTTGATGGATATCCATAATATACGTTTTTGCTCATTTCTTCTAATGATTTATCTTTTTTATTATATTTTACTGTTATTCTTTCTGGAAACCTAAACTCTTCTATTTTTTTAAATTCTTTTTGTAATTTAGCTTTTTGTTCCCTTTTTTGTATAACTGCATCTAAAATATCATATTCTAATTTTCTTTCATTATTTATTATAAATGAGTAAAATTCTTTTTTTGATAACTTTAATATTTTTTGAGGAAATGCTGCATTCCCTAAGAATAATCGCTGTAATATTGGTGATAAATATTGGTAAACCATTCCTATTCTTGATGCTATTACATTTATTGAATGGCGTAAATCTAATCCATTTTTATATGTATCTACTGTACTTTGTATTTGTATTTTTTCACTATTTATGAAATTCTTTTTATTTAATTCTACTGCATTTCCTTGTACTACTTCGTTCGTTATATTTTGGTTAAAATTATAACCCGCTTTTGCCAATTTTTCTTTATTTTCTTCTATGGTTTCTAAATTATATTGTTTGCAATAATATTCATATATAGCATAAAAAGCTTCTCTTGGTGCAAAATTATCTGCTTCTGTATTTTTTACTTCTTTATATAGTTTAAAGTTTCTGTATTCATCTCTTACAAATAAACTTTTTACATTACTTGCTTGTCTTCCTAATTCATGCTTTACTGTTTCTGTGTATTCATCATCAAATGTATATAAATAACAATTATCTAAAAGTTCATTTCCGTAGTGGATTCCTTCTGGCATTCTGCGAATTCTTCCTAATGTTTGTATTTCAAAATCTTCATGCATATTTTCTCTTATTTTTACAAGTACTTTTGCTCTTGGGCAATCCCAACCAGTTGATATTGCTTGTTTCATTATTAAAAAACATTGTTTGCTATCGTTATTGCTTATATCTTCTATATTTTCTTTTCTGTCTGCTAGCCAAATTGCAAGTAGTCCATTATCATATGTAAATCCTTGTTCATTTAAGTAATTCTCTATTTTTTCTATTAAATCTTCACTCATGCTTGGTAGTTGAATAATTACTAATGGATTATAATTTATTCCATTTTCTGTACATGTATTACGTATTGCTCTTCTTTTTTCTATTGCTAATTTTAGTAGGTATTCTATTTCGTCATCTAACAAAATATTGTTTTCTATTCCTTGATTAATGTATAATGATTTTGTTATTAAACCTGAGTTTATAACTTCCATTTCATCTATTTTTATGTTATATGCTTCATCGTTTCTTTTTGTTGTTGCAGAAACTCTTACAATATGCTCTGGTCCGAAATAACTGTGTTATATTTTCTGCTTTTTCTGTTTTGTTCCTGTGCTCTTCATCTATTATTATTATAAATTTTATTCCATCGTTTTTTGCATTTTCTATTTGGTCATATAAATTGCTTTTTTCTAGCTCTCTTAATGCTGTGTTTCCTTTTTTTGTTACTATTTCCCAATTTATAAATGCTGTATCTTGTTTTTCGAAACCATTTGTTAATATATCATTTAGGGTTTTTGTTTCTCTATTTTTTAATAAATTATCCATTTTCTTTTTGCTTTGTTCTTCTAGCTCTCCTGATCCTGGTGTTAGCCATATAAATACATAATCTTTATTTTCTAATAAGAATCTATCTATGTATTCTAATAAAATTATTGTTTTTCCACTTCCTGTTGGTGCTTGCAACAATATTTCTTTTTTTTCTCCAAATACAGTTTGTTCTAGTAATTCTTCTACACATTTTTCTTGAAATTCTTTTAATTTAATCCCTAGCATTATTCAACCTCCTTCTTTTTTTGCACTTTAAACTTTAGGGACATTCCTTAAAGTTCATCCAAAGTTTAGCAAATGTTTAAGAGTGTCCCAAATTCCCAATTCTGGGAAATTAGAACCGTCCCCTTTTCCCATTTTTTCCTCTTTTTCTCTACCATTGCTCAATTTCCATTATTTCTTTTTCAAAATAATAGTCTGGAATATAGCAAATTTTAATGTTATTTTTTTCAAATTTTTGAATTTGCTCTTCTGTTATTAAAGCATTATTATCTAGATATATAATTTTGCATTTTTCTACTAGATCTTCATTATTTGCAAATTTATCCACATCTTCATCAGAAAATAATATTTGAATATTTCCGTCTGCGAGATCTGTTTCATGTTCTAATTGCACCATTTCCCTAGTATATTTTGCTAACTCATTCACTATATAGTATCCTTCATCTTCTCTGTTGTATCTGTTTATGTATTTTAGTGTGTAATATTTTAAGTTACTTTCTATTCCTTTAACATTATATCCTTTTTGATTTTGGTATCCATTTATTATTCTTTTTATTCGTTCATATGTTATTTCTTTACAGATATTATTCTCGTTACTATTACATAATATAAATGATGCATCTGTTCCTCTAAATTCTTCTAATACTGCTTGTCCTACTGTTCCTGATCCTGCAAAAAAGTCTAATATTATTGGATTTTTTACTTTTGGAGATATTGCCATTTTTATTATTTCTTTATATAGGTTGACTGGTTTTGGTGTGTTAAATATTTTTTTGTCTGGCAGTATTGATAAAAATTCCTTTTTACCGTTTGTTGATGTATCATATATATCTGCATCAAACCAACTATTTCGTATTTCGCCTTTCATTTTTACTTCATTGTAAAATACTTTTAATTGTGGTTTTGATGTTCCATTTTTTCCAAATACAATTCTTTTATCTTCTAATAATTGTTTATATTTTTCTGGCTCAGTTCTCCAACATCTTCCTTTTGGCGGTAAATATTTTACTCCTGTTATTGGGTTTTCTATTTCATATGTTAAATTTGGTCTTATATTTGGTGCATCAAAAGGGTCTGCTTTCCATATTCCCCTAGGATCATTGTCTGGATTTGAGTATTTACTTGAATCTGTTTCTTTTGGCTGAATTACAAAATCGTTTAGTTCATACCAGATATCTTTATTGCTAGATTTTAATCTACGATTTGTTACTCTTCTTTTTTTTGCATATGCTATTATATATTCATGATTTATACTTATATCTGTATCATTTTGTATTGATGTTCTGTTATGCCATGGAAAGCACGAAATAAAGTTATCTTCTCCGAATATATCATCACATAATAATTTTAGCTGTGCAAATTCGTTGTCGTCTATATTTATAAAAATTACTCCATTATCTTTTAATAATTTTTTTGCTATTATTAATCTTTTATGCATAAAAGAAATCCATTTACTATGCTTAAATGAATCTGTTTTATCTATATAATTATCGTCATATACAAAGTCATTTAAACCTCTATTATATGGTGGATCTATTATTATTAAATCAATTTTATTTTTATGCGTTTTTTCTAGTAAATACAAGCTGTGAAGGTTGTCTCCTTCTATAATAAAATTCGTAGGTTTTAATTCATCTTTTTTTATTTCTAATGTTTTATCTTCTTCAAATACAGGAATTTTATTTTTTATTTCTTTATCTATTTTTTCTTCGTGATTTTCCCATACAAGTCCATACTTTTTTCTTTTTAATTCGCTTTCTATTTCATTTAATGTTGTTACAAGATCTGTATCTTCTTGTAATTTTTCTCTCATAATTTGTATATTTTTTATTATTTTTTCTCGTTTTTCTCTTGATAAGTTTGTGCTCATTTTTTCCTCCGAATACTTTGAATTTAAGTTCTCTTACGGAAATTATCGTATCATAAATTTTACCTTTTAACAAGGATTTTTTTGTGATTTTTATAATATAAATCCTTTGAAGGTTACAGTTTAGTAAGTCGTTAAATTTCCTTTGAACGGCTTATCTTAAGGCACCTGAACTGTAACCTTTGAAAAAGCTCACTTTTAGCTGTGAACTGTAACGTCCCAAATTCAAAAAAATGGGAAAAGAGAACCGTCCCCTTTTCCCATTTTTTTAATTATCAGAATCATCATCTATTGGTCCAAATAATTCATCAAATTTTGCTTCTAGCTCTTTTTGAATATCTAATATATCATTATCTGATTCAATATCATTTTCTTCATTATCAAAGTCATCAAATAATAACTCATCTAGTTCACTGTCAGACATATTTGTTTTATTTGTTGTTTTTGGTTTACTTGAGTTTCCTTTTGGCTCACTATCATCAAACATATCCTCTATTGATTCTGCTTTTAAACTATCATTTTTATTTGTTTTCTTGTTAGCAATATCATCATTTACATTATCATCATCAAATAAGTCATCTAATGATTCTATCTTCAAATCTTTAGTTTGTTCTTCTTCTAATCCTGCATCTGGATTATATGGATTGAATTTTCTCCATACACCTCTTACTCCAGCATCAAATTGATTATGATTTAATTTAAATTTATTAAATTCTTTTATCATATTTGTTTTAAAGAAGAATAATTTATGTGCTTTAACTGGCTTTATACCTTTTTCATATATTATACAATAATCCATACTCATTCTTCTTAATTCATCTGGTGTCATAAGAGCTCTAGCCATAATTTGCTCTGAATCACTTGTTCCGCTTTTGTGACCATCTTTATCTTTGCTTTTAGATGTACTATTTCTTGATATTGTTTTTTCTCCTAATGCTTTTGAAAAGTATTCAACTGTTTTTGTTGAGTTACTTCCTAAGAATAAGTGTGTATCACAGTTACCCATAATTGTTTCGTATGATTTATCATATATTGCTTCTAATTGGTCTAAGTTTTGTAATATAACACTAAAAGAAATTTTTCTACTTCTTGATGTTGATATTTTTTTATCGAAATCTGGTATTTGTCCTATATTTGCAAACTCATCTAGAATAAAGAATGTAGGTACCTTTAGTTTGCCTCCTGGTGATCTGTCTGCAAGATCATATAATTGTTGAATCATCTGTGCGAAGAATATTGTTAGTAAGAAATCATAGGCTGTATGTGTATCTGATGAGATAACATAAACTGATGTTAATGTTGATCCTATTTCATCAAAATTTATTGTATCTGTTGATGTAACTTCTGCAATATCTTTTGAATCAAACTTACCAAGCTTTGCTTGCACACTTACTAGTATTGAGCTAAATGTTTTTTCAGATGCAACCTCTACGTTTTTAAAATAAGTTCTTGCTGGATGGTCTATTGGTAAAACACTCATCATTTCTTTTAATAAGTTACTTCCATTGCTATCTGCAGCTGCCGCTCTTACCATTTCGGCACAGCTTGCTAAGTTTTGCTCTTCTGGTGGTCTGGTAGCTATTAAATAATATATTAATGATTTTAATAACATTTCTGCTGTATCATCCCAAAATGGATCTGCAGCACCAGCTTTACCTTGTCCTTTTACAATTGTTGAAGCTATTACGTCTACATCTAAGTCACTTTTTATATGTGCTAGTGGGTTATATCCATCACTATTTTTTGGATTTACTAAGTTTAAAACTTTTATTTTATATCCATTTCTTTGTAAATAACCGGCTGTGTCATCATATAATTCACCTTTTGGATCTGTAAATACATATGAACCTAGCTTTTGATAAGCATTTGGTTTTGAGTATGATGCTGATTTACCAGCACCAGATCCGTCCAACTATTAGTACATTTACGTTTCCTGGTTTATCAACTGGCAAATAATTTTTTTCTGCAAGTATAATTCCTGAATTTTTGCTTAGCACTTTATATTGCTCTCCGCCTTCACACCAATCACTAGAGCCATGTTCTATATCATGATACTCTCCGCTATCTTTGCTTTTTAAAAATAAAATTAGCATTACTACTGCATAAATAACTGTATAATATCCAAGGGCTGTTTTTGTATTTTGTATGTATTTTGTTTCAAATGCTTTTATTCTGGTTTCTAAACTTAATAAATATTCTCCCGCTATAGAAGTAAACGCTTCTTGATTAGTTTTAGAATTATATGTTGAGTCAAATTTTGCAACAGATAATGGTACAACAAATACTATGGCTAATAATAGCCATAGTATTAAATATACAATAATTGTTTTTTTATTTTTTTCCGTTAATAATTTTTTCATATTTTCACCTTCTCATTTGTAAATATGTTTATCTGCTAAATGAATCCTTTTGACTATATTTTTGAGATATTATTTTTTTCAGATGTTTTATATTTTTTTCTGATTTAATTGTAGCACCTGGTATTTTTTTTAATTTTTTTTCATCTACTTTTATATATCTTTCCAACACATTATTTTTTTCTATAATATATGTAGGTTCTACTTTTTTGCCAACTTTTGGTGTATATCCATCTTTTCCTATTTTTAACTTTTTGGCACCAATCTGATTATCTCTTGTTGGCCAAAATGTTAGCCATCTAATAGAAATGCTATTATTATCAATTGATGGTTTTGTATTAACATTTTTTCCCATCTACAAATTTCCTCCCTTATATTTTAAGATTCTCATTTTATTTCGAAAGCTAAATATGATTTGTTTGGTTTTAATTTACACTTTCCTTTTACTTCATTTGTTTTACTATCATAGTATAATATTGGTTTTACTTCATCTCCTGTTTCTGGATCTATAATAGATATTGGTCTTTTCATATTTGGGGTATAATTAAATTCTTTGTAATATTCTTTTCCTGTATCATTATATATAGTGTCAAAACTCATTGGAATAGGTTTTTTTGAAAACTTTACTTCATCGTTTTTTAAAACCCCCATGTTTACTGTTACTGTATCTTTTTCAAAAGATAGAAATAAAAGTTGATTTCCTGATTTTTTAGGCTCATCAACGAAAAATGTTTTCTTTTTTTGATCATCTCTTAATTCTTCTATTGAATCTAATCTTTCTATTGTGAATTTTGGAAGATTTTTTGATTTTGATTTTTCTGTTTTGTTTATTTCATAAATTACAGTATTTATGTTTTTTGGATCTGTTACACTAAAATGTTTACCTTGTAAATATTCCATACAATAGTACACCCCTTTCCTATGACTCTCTCATAGTTTATCTTTCGCTTATAATACAGTTTTTATTATATCACTTAAATTATTGTTTTGTCAACTTTTTTATTTTATGTTTACTATATTATTCGGATTAAATTCTGAAACATTTCTTAATTGTAAAAATAATTCCTTTTCTTTTTCTGATAATTTTTTCGGTACTACTACTTTTGTTTCAAGTACGAATTTTCCTCGTTGTTGTTCATCAGAATAATATCCTTTATTTTGAATTGATATTTTGTCACCGCTTTGTGTTCCTTTTGGTATTAATATTGATACTTCACCATCTATTCCATCAACAGATACTTTGGCACCAAGAGCTGCGTCCCATGGAGTTAAATACACATTTGCATATATATCATTTCCTACTAATTTGAAAATTGCATTATCTACTATATTTATCTTTAAAAGTAAATCACCATTTTTTCCACCATTTTTTCCTTTTTTACCTTTACCTTCTATTCTAAGTATTTTTCCTTGCCCTATTCCTTTTGGTATTTCAACAGTTACTATTTTATTTTTCTTATCTGCAGATGTAAATGATATCTTTTTTTGTGTTCCTTCAAAAGCTTCTTTTATAGATATATCAATTTTAGTTTCAATATTCTCACCTTTTATTGGTTGATTTTTAGTATTATCTTCTTTTTTTGATACAGAGCTTCCAAAGAACATATTTACAATATCATTAACTCTAACTTCTTTTTCACTCATTTTTTCTTTTTGGAGTTTTTTACCTACGTAGTTATACCAAGATTTATCATATTTTCTTTTTTGTATAGGATCAGATAATATTCTGTACCCTTCATTAATATCTTTAAAGCATTCTTCTGCTGCTTTATTATTTACATTTATATCTGGATGATATTTTTTAGCTTGTTCCCTATATGCTGATTTTATTTCTTCTGGTGTTGATTTTATATTTTTGGTTAGTCCTAATAATTTGTAATAGTTCTTAAAAATCATTTGTTTAACGTCCTCCAATTCGCTTTTTTCTTTATCGCATTATAGCACTTTTATATTCTTATTTCAATTGATTTTTTTGAAATTTGAAAATCAATATCTCTAACAATTTATATTATAATATTTTTTGTAATCCCTCAACAATTTCACTAAAATGCATTCCATTTGAAGCTTTTATTAATATGCAATCCCCTTTTTGTTTTATTTCTGATATTAGATTTATAACTTCATCATTATTATTTACTACAAAAATATTATCTTCATTCATACCTTTTTTTAAAGCGCTTTCTGCTATATTTTTTGCCTCTTCCCCCACAACGATTAATATATTTATATTGTTGTAATAAATTTCTTTACCTATATCACTATGCAATTTTTTTGAAAATTCACCTAGCTCTAACATATCTCCTAATATTGCAATTTTTCTATTTCCATTCATTTTTACTAAACTTTCTATTGCTGCCTTCATTGAATCAAAATTGGCATTATAACAATCATTTATTATTGTTATTCCATTTATGTTTTTTATTTCCATTCTATTTTTAGTAAGTTCAAAATTTTTAATACCCTCTATTATTTTATTTATATCTATATTTAATAATTTTCCTACACATATTGCAGATAAACTATTATATATAAACACTTTACTAGCTATTGGTACTTTTACATTATATTCCTTATTTTCATTTACTATTTTATATTCACTACAATCAGGTCTTATAGAAATTTCTTTTGCCATAAATTTGCTATTATTTTCTATTCCAAAGTCTAAAACTTTATATGTTTTATTTTTTTCATTCCACATATGTAACATATCATTATCATTATTAATTATTAGTGTTCCATCTTTGCTTAAGCCTTCTAAAATTTCTAATTTGGCTTTTAAAATGTTTTCTCTAGACCCTAAATTTCCTATGTGTGCTGTTCCTACATTTGTTATAACAGCTATTGTTGGTTTTGCAATATCTGTAAGTAAACTTATTTCCCCTAAATTGTTCATTCCCATTTCTACAACCATTGCATCATGATTTTTTAATCTTAATATTGTTAGTGGTACTCCTATATGATTATTAAAATTCCCTTCCGTTTTTAGTACATTATATTTTGTTGAAACAACACTTGCTATTATATCTTTTGTGCTTGTTTTTCCTACGCTTCCAGTTATTGCAATTACTGGAATATTATATTTGCTTCTTTTGTATTTTGCTATTTTTTGTAGTGCTTTTAGTGTATCTTGTACTATTATTATTGTTCTATCGTTATATATGTTTTTTGTTTCATTATCTATTTCAATATTTTGCAATATACATACACTTGCTCCTGCTTCTAATGCTTGTTTGTAGAATTGAGAACCATCAAATTTTTCTCCTTTTAACCCTATATATACATCTCCTGATTTTATATTTCTTGTGTCTGTTGAAAAATTCGTACATTCTTTACTTAGATTACCTACTATTAGATTTCCATTGCATTGCTCTATTATATCTTTTACGGTTATATTGTACATATAAACTATCCTCCTATTGCGTTTTTTTTATTATATGTCTTGCCATTTGGTTTTACAAGTAATTTTACTATAAAATTTTTTCCTTGGTGTTATTAATTTTAAAATTTTTATAAATTAAAATTAATATTTTCCCTTTATTATTTAATGTTTTAACCAACATAGTATCCTTCAACAGTTAATATATATAATAATTTTATGCTATAAAAAATTGATTGAGCTTAAAACTCAATCAATTTTTTTAACTATAAATTACTATTCTTCTACTTTTCTGTTAGCAATTTCTATAGCTTTAGAAACTATATTACCACAATTTTTTGATGATACATTTTGCCATCCACCATCTTGTTTTACTTGTTCATATACTCCAAGTTCTTTTGCTATCTCTTCTTTTAAAGCTTCAGACATCATTGTCTTCTTTCTAGACATAACAAAATCCTCCTTTGAAAAACATTTTTCATCAATAAATTTTAATTAAAATTAATTATTTTTTTTATCGTTATTTGTTTTTCATTATATATTTTGCTCTTTTTTTTTATTTTTATAATAGCAAATTCTTACAATATGATTGTATAATTTTTTTATTTTATATTTATATCACTTTTACTTTTATAAAATTTTTTTCTTATTTATTATTAAAAATAAAAAATTCCTAATTTTTAATTTTTTTATACTTATACTAAAAATTGATTGTTTATTATTTTTTCACTT
Source organism: Clostridia bacterium (assembly GCA_017937285.1). Taxonomy (GTDB): domain Bacteria; phylum Bacillota; class Clostridia; order TANB77; family CAG-508; genus CAG-492. Next base: position 20,515 of record JAGBDU010000009.1, on the reverse strand, counting down.
ATTTTTACATTGTTAAAGTTCCTTCTCCAGTATTTAAAACTACTAATATATCTTCTTCTTTTCCTGTTTCTACATTTATATATACTAAAAACTCTCTGTCATCTACTCTACCTTTAAATTCCCAGCACATTATTTCTGTTTGGAATTCTGTTGGTATTATTGCTAATCCTTTACTTTCAATTTGTAATTTTGGGTTTATTTTTGATCTTGCTTCCTCTTTTGTAACTTTAATTTCTGCTAAAGTTCTTTCTGTATGTGAATTTAAATATCCTGTTGTTTCTATACCCAAAATTTCACCATTATCTAATGCCACTTTTACTTTTATTAAATCTGGATACACTATAACATCATTTTGTTCATACGCATAATTGATTGTTACTATTCCGCTATTTTTTATAAAATATGTTTTTTTCATATTTTTAAAACCTTTTTCTTCAAGAAATTTACTAGCTATTGAATCAATTTCCTCTTGACTTATTACTTCTGTAGTAACTTCTCTATTATGATTCATAAATATTATATGTCCACCTTTTTTTGAAATTGAGATCCAAATATTTTCATTATTATTTGTAGTTATAGAAAAATCATATGATGGTATATTTGCATTTTCCGTAATTCCATTACTTGTTATTTCTTTTATTTTATCTTTACCAACAAATTCTATTGCTTTGTTTTTGGCTGTTTCTTCATTTATATCATCTCCAGTAAGACCTCTTCTTTCTGGATTTGTTAAGTGTTCTGAATATGCTCCATCATATATTAAACCTGCATATTCATGAAAATTTTCTTCTAATGAACTAAAACTATCTTGTGAAATATTACTAACTTGCTGTGCAAATACAGGACTAGCTTCTTTTGTTAATTCTCCCCAACTAATTCTTCCGTCATTTATATCTAATGATAATTGATTTAGTGTATTTTCTAATTGTAAACTATAATCATGTAATTTATCTAAATTATCTAGGTCTTCTTGACTTAATTGTTGATTGTTTATTGTTTTTCTTGATAATGCATAACTATAATCACTTACTTGATTTAAAAATTTAGCTGTATTTTCTAATTCATTACTGTTTATTGGTAACATTGATAAATATGTTTGAGCAAGATTTGCCTCTCTCCATATATATGTTAAATTTTCTGCTCCACTTTCAGCAGAATTTGAGATTATTGATTTTGCTAAATATACCTCTACATCTTGAACATAATCTACCAATTGACAAAATGCCATATTGTAATTATTTTCTATAGATTGTCTATATTTTTTTTGAGTTGTATATGAATATACGACTATAATTATAAAAGCAATTAATAAAGCAACTGCTAATATATTTAAACGCTTACTTCTTACTTTCTTTCCAAAATTTTTCATTTTTTCTTTAAAATTATTCACGTTATCATTCCTCTCTTTTTTATTTCCTTTTGCACTTTTTTAATTTAATTTGCATTTTTATTTGCAAAAAATGTGACTTCCAATTGTTTTTATTTGAGGTCTAGACCATATCCAACTGTTTGTAGCAGTATCTGGATTAAAATAGTAAATTGCACCTCCCGTAGGATCCCATCCATTTAATGCATCTTGTGCAGCTTTTACTACTGTTGAATTTGGGTTAATTGGTACATTGATTTGACCATCTGAAACCGCTGTAAATGCTCCTGATTGATATATAACACCCGCTATTGTATTTGGAAATTTTGAACTTTTTACTCTATTTAATATAACTGCACCAACAGCAACTTGACCTTCATAAGATTCGCCTCTTGCCTCACCATTAATTGCTCTTGCAATCAGTTGCACATCTGATGTGCTATTATTTGTAGCCGCATATATAACTTTTTGACTTTTTAATCTGAAAAAGACTGCAAATAATATACCTGATACTAATATAATTACAATTAAATATTTTAAAATTTTTTTCATTTTAGCCTACCTTTCTTTTTTATATGAATTTTATCTTGTTGTTTTTCATTTATTATGTTACAATTTTTTTATAATATTTATGAAAGGCAAAAAAAATGAAAAAAATTCTAATTTTATATGCATCTTATGGCGGTGGACATCTTTCTGCAGCTAAATCTTTAAAAGAATATATTGATAATAATTATAAAGATGTTGAAACTAATTTGGTAGATTGTATTAAATATATAAATATGGCTCTTGATAAAATAACAACTGGTGCTTATATGCAAATGGCAAAAAAAGCCCCATGGGCTTGGAAAAAAGTTTATTATCATTCTGAAAAAGGTGCATTATCCAAAATAAGTAGTACTACGAATAAAGTTATTGCAAGAAAATTATTACATTTATTTGAAGAATATAATCCGGATTTAGTAATATCTACACATCCTTTTGCTACACAAATGACTAGCTATTTGAAGAAAAAAGGTAAAGTAAATTGTAAATTAGCTACAATATTAACAGATTTTGCACCTCATGACCAATGGCTAGTAGGTCATAAATATGGAGATTATTTTTTTGTTGCTCATGATGGTATGAAAAAAGCTTTAGTAGATGATTTTAAGGTAGATAAAGCAAAAGTGTTTACTACTGGAATTCCTTTATCAAGCAAATTTTCTGCTAATTTAAATAGTGATGAAATTTACAAATCATTTGATTTAAATCCTCAAAAAAAGACTATATTGTTTTTTGGTGGAGGGGCATTTGGTCTTGGCAAAAATAAACCATTAGAAATATTGCAGTCTTTAATAAAATATCTAGATGAATACCAAATCGTAGCCATTTCTGGTAAAAATCAAAAGATGAACTCAGCTTTTAAGGAATTGGCATCTACAATTCAAGATAGCTCATCTTTAAAAATTTATGAATTTATTGATAATGTACCAGAAATAATGCATATTTCAAGTTTAGTTATTACAAAACCAGGAGGATTGACTATATCAGAAAGTTTAGCTTCATCTCTTCCTATCTTAATAATTAATCCAATTCCAGGGCAAGAAGAAGAAAATGCCGAATTTTTGGAGCAATCTGGCGTTGCCGTATGGATTAGAAAAGATGAATCAGCAGATATTGTTATACAAAATTTATTAAATTCTGAAGATATGCTTTCTAGTATGCGAGAAAAAACACATGCTTTAGCACATATTGATTCTACCAAAAACATTTGCGAAATAGTATTAAATATTTAATCACATAAATAAAAAACACTTCATATTTTTATTATGAGGTGTTTTTTATGTGTTTAGATAATTTATCTGGATGCGAGCTAATCGCTCTTGCTAGTATTATTTCAATTTATATTGCAGATGGATTATCTTCTGAGCAGATTTCTAAATTAGGTGCATTTTTTACGGCACTGGGTGATAACCTAAGCTTACTTTCAAATTAATCTAGATGTATTTTTGTCATTAAATTAAAATCAATGTTATAGTTTTTAAAATAATTTGAAAGTAAATCTAAATATAAAACTTAAATTTAATAATATTGTTTTAATAAAATTTTTCGTTTCGACTAATTTTTAAATTTCTCGTCTTCCTTCTAAAGCTTTACTTAATGTTACTTCATCTGTATATTCTAAATCCCCTCCAACAGGAATTCCGTGTGCAATTCTTGTAACAGTTACTCCTAATGGTTTAATTAATTTAGATAAATATATTGCTGTTGCTTCTCCTTCTACCCTTGGATTAGTAGCAATAATTACTTCTTTTACATTGCCATCCATTAGTCTTGCTAGTAATTCTTTTATTTTTATATCATCTGGACCAATTCCATTCATTGGAGAAATAGAACCATGTAGAACATGATATACTCCTTTAAATTCATGTGTTTTTTCCATTGCAACAACATCTTTAACATCTTCTACAACGCATATTACAGACTTATCTCTTCCAGAATTAGAACATATTGTACAAGGATCTGTATCTGAAATATTATAACAAACTGAACAATATTTTAAATTTTTCTTTGCATTTAATATTGCCTCTACAAATTCATTAGTCTCTTCGTTACTGGAATTAAGTATATAAAAAGCCAATCTAGCTGCAGTTTTGTTTCCTATACTTGGTAATTTTTCAAAAGCTTCGATTAATTTTTCTATTGATGGTGAATAATACGACATTTTATTAACTCCTTTCTTAAAAATTAAAACATTGTAAATCGATATTGCGCATTGCGGACGCTAAAAATGTGCATGCAACAATTAATTTTTTGTCTTCACATTTTTAGCGTCTACAATGTGCAAACATCCCCAATGTGCATTTGCTGACAAGACTGTCCCAATTTCCCAAAAATGGGAAAAGAGAACCGTCCCCTTTTCCCATTTTTCATTACATCATTCCTGGTATGTTATATTTCCCTAGCTCTGCTGATTGTGCATCATCAACTTTTTTTAATGCTTCGTTTATGCAAGTTAGAATTAAATCTTGTAACATTTCTACATCTTCTGGATCTACAACTTCTGGTTTGATTATTATTGATTTTAGAATTTTATTTCCTGAAACTACAGCTTCTATAGCTCCTCCTCCTGCTGTTGCTGAAAACTCTTTATTACCTAATTCTTGTTGTGATTTTTCTATATCAGCTTGCATTTTTTTTGCTTCTTTCATTAATTGGTTGATGTTCATTCCACCAAATCCTCCGCCCATTCCTGGGAATCCTCTTTTTGACATATTTTATCATCCTTTCTTTTTACTCTATAATATTTAATGGTAAATCTAACCCCTTTGCAATATTATCTATTGAATTGTCATTAGATTTGTCATTATTATTATCTATTAATCTTATTTGCATTGGCTTTCCATATTCCATCGAAATTAATTTACTTATTTCTGTTATATTTTCTGATTTGCCTATTACAGATTTTCCAAATGGTGTTAATCCTTCTGGAAAACTTATTCCAATTGTCATATCATTTAATTCAACTGCATTTGAATTTGCTAAGTTAGAATATAACATTACCTTTCCACTTTCTTTTATATTACCAACAACTTTTCCCCAACATTCAACTTTTTTCCCATCTGTTTTGTCTGTTATTAAATTCTTTAAGTTTGGGTTATATTTACTTGAACTACTTGACTGATTTTGCTTTTTTTCGGTATAGTTGTCCACATTTTTTGAAGAACTGTTGATAACTTTCGGATTACTTATTATTTTTTGTACATCGTTAACTGTTTTTTGTAATTTATCTTCTAAATTTGAAACTCTGCTATCAATACCACTTAAATCAATATTGCTATTATTGTTATTTGTACTAATATTATTACTTGATGTATTAGTAGAATTATTTTTCTTAACATCTACTTGTTGAACATTTTTTTCTTCTTTGTTACACAATTTCATTATACCAACTTGGAACATTATTGATTTTTGTGTTGTCAGTTTTATTTCATTTGATAAACTAGACAAAGAAAAAATTATATCTAATAATCTTTCTTTTGATGATTTTTCTGATAAATTCCTTATTTGTTCTAATTCGTTATTGCTATATAGTTCTAATTTGTTTGTTGTTTTATATACTAGTATATCTTTTACATATTTTACAATTTCCCAAATTAAGTTTAATATATCTTTTCCATCTGATAATACTTCATCTACAGATTCCATTGTTTCTTCTATATTATAGTTTAATATATTATTTATGATTTTATTTACTGCCTCTATTTTAGGAATTCCAACTAATTCTTTTACTTGCTCATTTGTTATTTTGTCTGTTCCTTCTTGCAAGCATCTTTCTAATATGCTTAGTGCATCTCTCATTGCTCCTTCTGCTAAAACAGAAATTGTGTTTATTGCTTCTTCTTCTATATTAATATTATCCTTCTCACATATATAATTTAATCTTGATTTTATATATTGTGCTGAGATTTTTTTAAAATCAAATCGTTGACATCTTGATAATATAGTTGCTGGTAATTTTTGAGGCTCAGTTGTAGCTAAAATAAATTTTACGTGCTCTGGTGGCTCTTCTAATGTTTTTAGTAAAGCATTAAAAGCTCCTATTGATAACATATGTACTTCATCTATTATATAAACTCTATATTTTGCAACTGTTGGTAAAAAATTTACTTCATCTCTTATAGCTCTTATATCTTCTACACTATTATTTGATGCAGCATCCATTTCTACAATATCAGTAAGTGATCCATTTAATGTTGCTTTACAAATTTCACATTCATTACATGGATTTCCATCTTTAGGATTTAAACAGTTTATTGCTCTTGCTAATATTTTTGCAGATGAAGTTTTTCCTGTACCTCTACCACCATTAAATAAATATGCATGACCTACTCTTCCAGATATTATTTGATTTTTTAAAGTTCTTGTAATATGTTCTTGTCCTACTACTTCTTCGAAAGTTTTTGGTCTATATTTTCTATATAATGCTGTATAAGACATTGCATCACCTCTATTAAAAAAATAGTATGAGATTATATTTAATTATCTAACCTCTCTATGGAAAGTAATCATCACATAAAAGTTACCACTTATTGCTGCTTCCTTCCGGACCTGACAAGGTTCATGGGCTTTTATTGAAATTACCCTCCATACAAAGGTTAGTAATATTCTCATACTATTGGAATTATATAATGTTTTTTTATATTAATCAAGTGTTTTTTTATTCTTTTTATATATTAATTATGTGTTGCACTTACTATTCACTGCAAAAAATAACTGCGAATAGTACTAAATGTTTTTATATTCTTTTAAAAACTACACTACTAAAGTCTGTTATTTCTGTTTGTGTAGTTCCATTTTCCACTAAACCATCACATGATAAATCTAGCTCAACTCTTCCAGAATATTTTTTTCCATCATCTAATTCAATTACTAAATCAAATGATACTTTAGATTTTACATTTTCATTTGTTATACCTAATTTTGAAAGCATTGTTCCATTATACGTAATTTCTGTATCTTCACCTGATGAGTATGTTCCTAGCTCATTGTTTGCAAAGCTTATACCAATATTTCCACCATTTTTAGATATTTGAAGTGTTTTATAATTGCTTTCTTCTGCTCCTCTGTATGTTAAACTTTGAGATACAATATAATCATCTGTGTATTTATATTTTTCTCCATCAAGGCTACTTGGCATATATGTTTTTAAATTTCCAATAGATGGATTTTGTAGTGTTTGAATATTTTCAATTGTTATACTTTTTATTTTTTCATTACTTTTTGAATTATTTTTATTATTTTCTATTGAAATATATACATCATTAGTTTGTATAATATTAAAATTCCATATTGATGTGTTTTGCTCTTCTGTTAACTGATTATCATCTTTTATTGCTGTACTAACTATTATTATTTTAGATAGATTAAATGGCATATTTTTTTCGCCTTCTTTTTGATATTTTAAAATTCTAGTTGTAACAATAGTAGCTACCACTATAACAACAAGTATGGCAATCATTAGCTTTATTGTCTGAATTCTTTTACTATTCATTTATAAATTTCCTTTCTGTATTTTCTTTGTTTTTCTAAGTTCTTTGAAAAAATTTTTTAAAATTTCCTCACACTCTTCACTTAAAATTCCTGTTTCAACATCCACTATATGATTAAATTTGAAATCTTTTAACAAATTTAATACAGAGCCACATGCACCAGTTTTATAATCCATCGCTCCTATATAAACTTTTTTAATTCTAGATTGAATTAAAGCTCCAGCACACATACTGCATGGCTCTAAAGTTACATACATTTCGCAATTTTCTAATCTCCAGCTATTTAATTTTTTACTTGCTTTTTGGATTGCTAATATTTCTGCATGTTTTGTTGTATCATTTTTAATTTCTTTTAAATTATGTGCTTTGGCAATTACTACATCATTTTTTACTATTACAGCACCTACTGGTATTTCTCCTTTATCATATGCTTTTTTTGCTTCTTTTAATGCTAATTTCATGTATTTTTTTTGCATTTTTTTCTCCATATATTTTTTTGGTGTGCGAGACAGGAATCGAACCTGCGACCTGCGGTTTAGGAAACCGTCGCTCTATCCTACTGAGCTACTCACACATTTATTTTTTTAATATTATACACTAATTGTCTTATGGTTTCAATAGTAAGTTATAGAACATTATATATGTTGTTTTGTCTACCACTCTTTGCTTTTTTATTCTTAACAAAAAAGCAATTTAAAAAGCAATCAAAAGTCCTTTTTTATTTTCGTCACTTTTTCGTAACTTTTTTCAAAAACATAAAAATTAGCAAGCTTTGAAAAGCTTGCTTTTATTGGTTGCGGGGGGTAGACTCGAACTACCGACCTTTGGGTTATGAGCCCAACGAGCTGCCAACTGCTCCACCCCGCGATGTGTAACTTTTTTTATTATACTATTTATTATATTCTGTGTCAATAGTTATTATTCATTTTTTTATTGTAAATTGTATTTTACATTCAAATAAAAGTTGTTTCTTCTTTTAATACCAACTGTTTTATTATCTGAAATAAATTTATATGCAATCAAAATTGAAGAAAATCAATTAGTTATAAAATTGACTGCATATTGACTGCATTTACTTAAAGATTTATAGAGTTTATAGAAGTTTTAGAAAGGCTGAAAAAGTTTAAATAATTTGTGTGTAATACAGTAATAGTCAGTATTTGCTCATAAATGCAAAAAAAGAAGAACTCTTAAGAATTCTTCTAAATATGGTCGAGGTGACAGGGATCGAACCTGCGACCTCATGGTCCCAAACCACGCGCGCTACCAACTGCGCTACACCTCGATTTGTGGGTACTTAAAAAGTACTTATTTAATATAACATATTATTTACTAAAATTCAAGTGTTTTTTATATTTTTTGTATTTAATTTTTATATTTTTTGTAGAAAATTACCCTGATTATATACCACAAATTATTTACAATTTTGAATACTAATGATATTATAATATAAATTAGTACAATACGTAAGATTTTACTAACTTAAAATCTTATATAAATTGTACTATAACGAAAAGTAAAATTAAATAATATGTTTATAAAATACATCGTATATAAACATATTATATGAGGAGGAAAACAGATGAAAAAAATTATCTTTAGCATTCTTTTTATTACTTTATTATTTTTAATACCTATATCTTGTGTACAAGCAGATTCTTATGCAAACACACCTATAGAAATAAGTATTAATAATCCTTTAGTAAAAAAAGGAGAAGAATTTGAATTAATAATAAAAAACAATGAAACTTTTAATATGGGAGCATTAAATGCAAAAATAACATTTGATACAAACAACTTAGAATATCTTCCAGGCTCTGAAGAAGGAATTGCACAAGTAGAAAAAGGTAGTGAATGGTTATCTGTACTTGTTAATTCAAATAATTCTACTCTATCAGCAATAACTTCTCAAAAAATAGAATCACAACAAATTATATGTAAAATCAAATTAAGAGCAAAGAAAAATTTATTATTAAAAAATGATTCTATTAAACTAGAGGATTTAAACATAATAGATAATTCTTATGAAAATAAAACTTTTCCTAATACAGATTTAAAAATTTTAAATCCTGCACAAAAAAATCCCAATATTGTTATTATTATATCTATATTATTTATATTAGTTTTAGTTTTATTAATTTCAGTTTTATTTATATTTCAAAAAAAGAAAACTACAAAACAATCTTAAATATTTATCAATTTATGCTAAAATCGAGAATATCATATCTGATATTCTCGATTTTATATTTACTTTTATACTTTTTATTTTATATCTACAATTATAAATTATTTTATTCTAATAATCTTTGTGTTATTATTTGGTTCTATACTTCGACTAGATTCTAATTCTTTCATAGAATTTATTGATCCACATGAAAATACTTGTCCATTTCCTACATATATTTCTATATGACCAGTTGACACTAATATATCTCCTTTTCTTAAATCTGCTTGACTAACAAAATCTATCATTTCAAGTCCCATTCTTTCCAATCGATCTGTTGGTAATTCATGATATAAATCTGCTGTAACCTGACCACCTAGACCGTATATCTGTTGCTCTTCCTGTTTCTGCTATTTCTTCTCTATAATATTTTATAAATTCTACTATATTAGTATTTCCTGTATATAATCCATATTCATATAACGCCATACTTACATATGTTGAACAATCCATATATGGTCCAAATCTATTTCCTCCATAATATATATCATATGGTATACATATTCCCACACAGTCACTATAGTCCATATTACCACTTTGTGAATTTTCTTTTATTTTCTCTTTTATTATCTTGCTAATATCATAAAATATATCTGCTTTATTATTGCTATTTATTTTTCCTTCAATATAATCTGCATAAAATTTATCTTTAGCAGCCGGTTCGAAAATTAAGGTTATTACACTTCTCCTTTCTGCATATGAAAATTTCGAACTTACTAACTTATCACCTATCGCCTGATGTTCTTTTACGAGCTTAACAACTTTTGACAGGCTATCATAATAAACTATTACTGTTTTTTTGTTAGTGTTTTTAGTATTTTGTATTGAATTACCAATAACATTAATTGCCTTACTTAAGTATTCTTCATTTACATTTACTTTATATATTGCTATATTATTAATTGATGACTTCCATGGAAGTTGTTCTTCGTTAATATCTCCTTTTACTTCTAATTGCAACGTACCTTCTTCTAAATTCCATTCTAAATTTTCTCCAGATTTACCAGATGTTGGTTCTATTCTTATAATATACCTTCCTGTTCCTGGTTCTATTGACTCTAATATTGTTGTCTTTCTTATTTCCTCATTACTTCCACATGAATATACTCCATTTCCATTATAAATTTGTACTTCACTTTCACTTATAATTATATCTCCACTTTTTAATTGTTCTTTACTTGTATATTCAATTTTTTGCCATCCTAACTCGTTTAACTTTTCATCTGTTATATTATATAATTCTTTATAATTTCCTTGTTCATTATATTCCATAATATATTTTACTAAATCTTCATTTTGAGTATGTATTCCATATTCGTATAGACAAAGTCCCACATAAGCTTTTTCATTTATTCCTTCTCCAAAACTTCCATTTATAAATACATCTTTTATTTCTACATTTCCATCTGTATATTGCATTTTACCTTCTTCTTTTATTGCTTCTTCTCTTACTTCTCTATGTATTAATTTTGCTATTTGTAAAAAATCTAAATTAGCATTTGTTGGTTTTATATACATATTATAAAATTCATCATCCATTTGATTTATAAATTCTTGCTTTTGTATTGAATCTTTTTCTTTTATTGGTAATTCATTTTCTAATTCCACAATGTACCTTAATAACGCAAGCAAATCTAAGCTATTTACAACATTATCACTATAACAATCTGCTGCTTGTAATTGTTCACTATTAAACTTTATTACTCCTACTATATATTTATTTAAGTATATAATATCTGTTATATCTACTTTTCCGTCTACATTTACATCTCCTATTAATTTATTATATTTATTATCTGCTATAATATTAGAACTTAATTCTCCATGTTGGTCTATTATATATATATCATTTTCCTGTTTTAAACTCTCTATTTCTTTTAATTTATCTTCTGATATAATATCATAATTTGTATATGTATTTGCATTTCTATCTATGTTTGTTCCTTTTGGTAATGTTATAATAACATCTTTTAATATTCTTCCATCTTTATATGCTTGTCCATTATAAAAACCATTATACGTTGATGTTTGCCCTAGTAATACTATCTTTCCTTGATTATCTGTTTCGCATACATAATAATTTTCGTTGCTATTTTTTATTAAATAAGTTATATATCCATCTATAGATAAATCGCTATATTTTTCATCTACAGTTATTTTATCTGCATTTAATAAATTTAAATTACTTTCATTTACTAAAATATATTTTTTATTTTGTAATATTTCACTTCCATTATATGCAATTCCATTTTCTAAATATGTGTCTCCTACTATTTCTAATTTATCTCCAAGTCCCAATGTTCTTAATTGCCAAATTAAATATTCTTTTTCTTCAGATATTTTTATCGTTTTTAAATTAGTACAACCCAAAAACGGATTGCCCTGTATTGTTTCTACTGAGCTTGGTATTTCTATTTCAGTTAAATTTGTACAGTTCTCAAATGCTCCAACTGATATTTCTTTTACTGTACTTGGCAATTTTATTTCTTTTATAGGCGTTCCTGAAAATGCGCCCACTCCTATTTCTCTTAAGCCTTCATTCAAATATACTCTTTCCAAGTTTTTACAATTATTAAATGCAGAATCCCCTATCTTTTCACACGTATTTGGCAATTCTATTTCTTTTATATTCGTTCCTGCAAACACTAAACATCCTATTTCTTTTAATCCTTCATTTAAGTATACTCTTTCTAGTTCTGCACAACCCTGAAACACATAATCGCGTAGTATTTCACATGTACTTGGCAATTCTATCTCTTTTATAGAAGTTCCTGCAAATGCTGCCATTCCTATTTCTCTTAAGCCTTCATTTAAATTTATTGTTTCTAATTTTTCACACCCAAGAAATGCGTAATAACCTAACTTTTCACACGTATTTGGTAATTTAATTTCCCTTATAGCTGTGCTTTCAAACGCCATATTCCCTATGACTTTTAGTCCTTCTTTAAAACTTACACTTTCTAACTTACTACAATTCATAAATGCTTTTTCGTCTATTTCTTCGCAAGTACGTGGCAAACTAATATACTCTATCGATGTTTCTCTAAATGCAGATTTTCCAATTTTTTTGAACTGACTATAAAGTGTGTCTATTTTTATAATTTTATCCATATATTCAAAAGCATTATCTCCTATTTTCTCTATACCTTGTCCTATAGATAAAGTATAATCAACCGATACAGACTTTAATTTATTTCTCCATTCTGGTTCATTAGAAGAAGTAATATCTGGTATATTTCCTTCCTTATTTGTATCAATTCTTAATACCTCTATTTCATAAGTCTCTGGTTGATCAAACCCCCAATCATATGTTGTTCCTTCAAATACAATATTATTATCTTCATCATTAACAAAACCAAATCCAGGAATACCTACACCCGTCATGGACCCTTGCATTGCAATAACTATATTGGCTATAATACTAATATACAATAATATTAAAGCTAATATAACTATACTTTTTCTTACTTTTTTTAATCTCATTTTTTTACTTCTCCTTTCTATTCCTGTATATAAGACTACTTTCTAGTATTATAATAGTTCTATGTTAATATTCTCACTTATATATACTGTAAACAACTATTTTCTTATACTTATAAAGGTTGTTTACGTATACTTTACATCTATCTTTTTTTAAATTTATATTACAATTTTATTTTACTATCTAATATTAAAATTAGATTCTTATTATTTTATGGATAATTAACATTGTAAATACTATTATTAAATGTTCTTGATTTTTTATTTGTGATTCCTCTATATACCTTTTACTTTATATCGAATTAATATTATACCTAATACTATAGTAATAGTAATTAACATCATATTTATAATTATAACATTACTGCCTTCTCCTGTTTTAGGAATAGAATTTTCTCCATTTTCATCTCTATAAATTCCACTTCCTTCAATCAAATTTATAGAATCATTCTTTTGTATATTTTTATTTATACTATTTCCATTTTCTATTCCAGAAATATCTTCTTCTGAAGTATTTCCATTTGTTCCATTACCTGCATTTCCTCCTGAAGTACTTCCGTTTGTTCCATTACCAGTATTTCCTCCTGAAGTACTTCCGTTTGTTCCATTACCAGTATTTCCTCCTGAAGTACTTCCGTCTGTTGCATTACCTGTATTTCCTCCTGAAGTACTTCCGTTTTCTTTGTCACTTTCTAAATCAATTGTATCTCCTTTTATATCTTTAACTTTCGAATAATTATTATTAAAATCAATCCTCACATCATAAGAACCATTTTCACTCTCTTCTAATACTTTGAATATTAATGTACATAGTCTTACTTTTCCTGCTGTTGATTGACTATTTTCATCTTTATATCCTATTACTTTTCCATTATATGGGTTCATATCTACCTTTCCAACTTCCCAACTTACAACATCTATTAGCTCTATATTATCAGGATATAAAAGCTGAAATTGAAATCCTCCAATTACTTTTTCTGTTGTTTCTGCATAAATATCAACACAGTATTCATCCTCATTTAAAATTTCATCTTCTTTCGAACCATTTCGTTCATTTTCAAAATATACTTTCACATCATTTGCTAATGATATATTATATATAATAATTATCAAAATAAATATGATGAATAATATTAACGTTATATATTTTTTCATATTTCCTCCACTATTTTGGATTTTTAAGTTATATTTATTGAACTTAAGTTAAAACTTTATACATCATAGCTTTCCCTTAAAATGCCGTATCTCCTATAACTTTTAGTCCTTCATTAAGACTTACACTTTATAACTTACTACAATATTGAAATGTTTTTTCTCCTAGTTCTTCGCGAGTACGTGGTCAATTAATATAATCTATCAAAGTTTTGCTAAGTGCAGTTTTTTTCGTTTTTTTTGAACTGAGTAATAACTATATTTTTTAGTGAGCTTTTCAATCTCGTTTTTTTCTTCCTCCTTTATATATTTTTTACACGATACTACTTTCTATTATGGTAATAGTTATATATTCATATTCTCACTTATATATATATACTGTCAATATCCATTTTCTTATACTTGTAAAAGTTCTTTACGGATACGCCATATATATCTTTTTTTAAATTTATATTACAATTTTATTTCATCATGTAATATTTTTTTAGACACTTGATATTATTAAAATTATATTATTCTAACTTATGATTAGCTATATATTCTTATTTATAATATATTTTTAGCTGATTTACAATAATCTTCCATTTTTTCATTTGAAATGCAACAAAAATTTTATAAAACCTCAAAATATGTTTACAGTTCAACCAAAAAGACTGCACTATATTTTGAGGTTTTATATTTAATAATTCACTTACTATAAATTTTACATTCTAAAAAAAGCCTTATATGTTAAGAAAGCTGAATACACATCAAATTTACTTGTAACTTCATATGGAGCATGCATTGATAAAACTGGTACTCCACAATCAATTACATCCATTCCTTTATTTGCAAGTATATATGCGATAGTTCCCCCACCGCCTAAATCAACTTTTCCTAGCTCTGATATTTGATATGGAATATTATTAGCTTCCAACATATTTCTTATATAAGCAACAAATTCAGCATTTGCATCTGAAGATCCACCTTTTCCTCTTCCTCCTGTATATTTATTAAGTCCAATTCCTCTTCCTAAATATGCTGCATTATTTTTTTCTGCAACAAAAGCAAAAGTTGGATCTAATCCTGCATCAACATCTGCTGAAAGCATTTTTGAATTACAAAATACTTTATTTAGTAAGTTTGGTCTATTTACACCTAATTTATTTAATAATTCAGAAATAAATGTGTCAAACACTTGTGATTCCATTCCTGTATTTCCCATACTACCTATCTCTTCTTTGTCTGAAATTATGCAAACTGCTGTTGTTTTAGGATTTTGAATATTCATCAATGCTGTTAATGATGTATACACACAAACTTTGTCATCTTGACCATATGCTGCAACCATACTACTGTCAAATCCCATACTTCTTGCTCTAAATGCAGGAACTATTTCTAATTCTGAACTCAAGAAATCTACTTCTGTTATTCCATATTTTTGATTTAAAATATTTAAAATATTTAATTTTACTTTTTCATTTACATCTTTGTCATTGTATGGAATACTTCCAATTAATAAATTTAATTCTTCTCCTTTTATACCTTCTGATAACTTTCTTTGCATTTGCTCTTGTGCTAAATGTGGTAATAAATCTGTTATCACAAATATTGGGTCATTTTTATCTTCACCTATATTTATTTCTATTTTTTCTCCATCTTTTTTCACAATTACTCCATGAATAGCAAGAGGTATTGCTGTCCATTGATATTTTTTCAATCCTCCATAGTATTGTGTTTTAAAAAATGCAAATCCATCATCTTCATATAAAGGATTTGGTTTTAAATCTAGCCTTGGTGAATCAGCATGTGAACCAATTACATTTATTCCATTTTCTATATTATCATATCCAATCACTGCTAAGTACATACTTTTTTCTCTATTTACATAGTATACTTTATCTCCAGGTTTTAAATATTCTATATTTTTGATATCTGTAAATCCATTTAATTGAGCAATTTTTTTTGACTCTTTTATAATCTCTCTTTCAGTTTTTCCATTATTTAAAAATTCCATATATGAATTACAATAATCAAATATTTCATTTTTTGTTATATCATCTAAATTTTCCCATCCGTTCTTTTTATTATTAAATAATTTTTTTTGTAATTCTGTACCTTCTGACATAATATCTCTCCCTTCAAAACAATTTATGTTATAATTATATCACTTAAAACATACTTTTCAATATAGTTAACATTAAAATCACTTAATTTTGCAATTTTTCTTTACAGAAAACTGTTTTTGTAGTTTAATATTATATATATTATTATACAAAATGGAGATTAATATGAAAGATTTAGAAACAAAATTATCAAATGAAAAAAAAATAATATTAGAGGCAGAAAAGATTATTAATAATGAAAATTTAAAAACAGCTAATGCACATCAAAAAATTAATAACAAAAAAGAAGGTCCAATTGATCAAAAATCATTACCTGTTAAAAAGAGCACAAATAAAAGAAAAACGACTCTTATACTTTTATTAGGAATTATTATTATTATTTTAGCAATTCTTTCTTTTATATTTGGATTAATTACTTCAAACTCAAATAAAATAATTTCTGGAATTTCGATTAATGGAGTCGATATTTCAAATTTAACAAAGGACGAAGCAATTCAAAAATTAAATTTACAATTAGCCAGAAATTTATCTAATGAAATTACATTAACTCGTGGTGATTATTCCACAGTTTTAAATGTTTCAACACTAGATCCTAAATTTAATATTGAAAATTCCGTTGATATTGCTTATTCTATTGGAAGATCAGAAAATAATATTTTTGCTAATAATTTTAAAATAATTACAACTTATTTAAAAAAGCAAAATATAATACCAACTGTAAGTTATAATGAAGACTCGATTAATACTATAATAAATAATATCAATAATGAATTACCAGACAAAGTAATTAATTCTAGTTATAAAATTGAAGATAATAATTTAATAATTTCTAATAGCTCAAGTGGATATCGAATTCAAAATGATATATTAGAAAATAATATAAATTTAGCAATATTAAATAATACTAAATTTATAGAAATTCCTGTTGAACAATTCGAAGCTGACAGTGTTGATATTGAATCAATTTATAAAGAAATACATAAAGAGCCAGTAAACGCATCTTTTTCTAATAATCCTTATGAAATTCACAAAGAAGAAAATGGTTTAGACTTTGCTATTACTCTTGATGAAGCAAAAAAAATAGTGGCACAACAGCAAGAATATTATACAATACCTTTAAAAACATTAAAACCAACTGTAACAGTAAAAAATTTAAGTCAGGAAGCTTTTCCAGATTTGCTTGCAACTTATTCAACAACTTATTCATCAAGTAATGTAAATCGTTCAACAAATATTTCGTTAGCAACAAAATCTGTAAATGGTTATGTTCTAATGCCAAATGAAACATTTTCTTACAACGATACAGTTGGTCAAAGAACTGCTGCAAGAGGATATAAAGAAGCTGGAGTCTATGTAAATGGAGAAGTTACAACAGGTCTAGGTGGAGGAATTTGCCAAGTATCTTCAACATTATATAATGCTGTTTTACTTTCAAATTTAGAAATTATTGATAGATCAAACCATACATTTAAACCTACTTATGTACCAGCTGGTCAAGATGCCACTGTATCTTGGGGAGCTCCAGATTTTAAATTTAAAAATAACAGAAACTATCCTATAAAAATCATCGCTTCATCAGGTAGCGGTAGGGTTTCATTTAATATTTATGGATTAAAAACAGATGATGATTACCAGGTAAAAATAGAGTCATTTGAAGTAAGTCCTGTTCCTTTTACTACACAATATCAAAATGATAATTCATTACCTGCTGGAGCACAAAAAGTTTTGCAATCTGGAAGTAATGGTTGTAAAACACAAACTTACAAAATTCTTTATAAAAATGGCGTAGAAGTTTCTAGAACACTTATTAACTCAGATACTTATAAGCCTCACAATCAAATAGTTGCTGTTGGCACTGCTACTGTTGCAACTCCTTCTAAACCTGAAACTCCATCAGTTCCAGATTCACCAGCAGAATCTCAAACAACAGAAACACCTTCGGTAGTTGTTACATATTAATTTTATAATATTATTCAAAAAAAATATCGTAAAGTTCACTTTACGATATTTTTTATTATTCTTTTACAACATTTTTCTTTTGCCTCATTTTCTATTTTCTTTTTTACAATTTATTGTTTTTTTCGATGTTTTATGATATATTTTGAATATGTTTTAGGGGGGATATTTATGAAATTAGAACAAAACGATTCATCTTTACTTTTTTCATCTACTAATATACCAGATGTATTTTTTACCGAATACCTTTCTCAAATTAGTGGTGATTGTTTAAAGATTTATTTATATATGACATTTTTAGCCAAATACAACAAAGATATTAAACTAAATGATCTTTCTAAAAAATTAGAATTACCTCTAAAAACAATACAAGAAAGTATAAAATATTTAGAAGAAGAAGGGCTAATAACTAAAAAAAATACAGGATACATACTTAACAATATTCAAGAAATTGAATTGCATAAACTTTATAATCCGAAAATAACATCTTCACCAGAAGAATTAAAAAAAGTAGCCCAAAATAAATATAGAGCCAAAGCAATAGAGAATATTAATAACGAGTTTTTTCAAGGAGTCATGTCACCATCTTGGTACAGTGATATTGATTTATGGTTTAAAAAATACTCTTTTGATGAAGAAGTTATGATTGCTCTATTTCGCTATTGTTTTAATAGATCTGCACTACATAGAAACTACATCCAAACAGTAGCAGAAGCATGGTTCAAAAATAATATAAAAACATTTAATGATTTAGATAAATATTATGAAAAACAAGAAAAATTAAATTCACTTCAAAAAACAATATCAAAAAAACTTGGTATTATTAGGAATTTATCTCAATATGAAGAAAGCTATATTGAAAAATGGAATATTGACTACGGATATAATTTAGATGTAATAGAAATAGCATTAAAAAAGACCACATCTAAGTCTAATCCAAACTTCGATTATTTAGATAAATTACTAACAGACTGGCATGACAGAAATTTAAAAACAACTGATGATGTCCAAAACTTTTTAATACAAATGAAAGAGAAAAACAAAAATATAAAAACTTTAGAAAAAGCTAACGGATATTCTAATTATGATCAAAGAAATTATAATGATTTAAATAACTTTTACGCAAATAACTTTACTCCAAATAATTAAATTAATGAAAGAGGTTTTATTATGAATACTACAATTCTAAAATCATTATTAATTATGTATGAAAATAAAAGAAATAAAAAAATGGCAGAAGCAGAAAAAAGAAAAGAAGAATTATATAAAAATAACCCTAGATTTTCGGAAATAGATAATCAACTAAGTACACTATCAATTTCTGCTTCAAAAAACTTAATAAATTCAAATGATTTTGAATATTTAGATAATTTAAGAAAAGAAATAGAAAAATTAAAAAAAGAAAAAAAAGAACTTTTATTATCAATAACTAATGATGAAAATTATTTATTGCCAATATATGACTGTAAACACTGTAATGATACTGGTTATATAACAGATAATTATAACACAAAAATGTGTAATTGCTTAAAACAACAATTATTTAATATTGAGTATAATAAATCTAATACTTTTAACATTGAAAATCATAAATTTGAAAACTTTTTATCCACATTTTATTCTGAAACTGTGGATAAAGAAAAGTATAATTCTGATATTTCACCTAGAGATAATATTGAAATTATAAAAAAAATAGCATTTAATTTTATATCAAATTTTGATAATCAAAATGAAAAAAACCTTCTTTTTACTGGAAATACTGGTTTAGGAAAAACTTTTATTTCTGGTTGCATAGCCAATGAATTATTAAAACAAGGAAAAAATGTATTATATCAAACATCACCTGTAATGCTTGATACTATTATCAATTATAGATTTGGAAAAACAGATAGTTCTATTTATAATAGTTTATTAGATGTAGATTTATTAATCATTGATGACTTGGGTACTGAATGTATGAATAATATGAAGTTTTCTGAATTATTCAACATTATTAATACCAGATTATTAAATCAAAACAATAAAATAACAAAAACTATAATCTCAACGAATTTAAATATTCAAAATTTATTTAAAACATATGATGAAAGAATAGTGTCTAGATTAATTGGTAATTACAATATTTGTAGATTTTTTGGTGATGATATTCGTTTGATGAAAAAAAGACAAATAAATAAATAATTAATTAATTAATAAT